>DTXR01000282.1 GCA_012962365.1 Chromatiaceae bacterium
GCACCTGACTGTCATAACGTTTCGCCAGACGCTGAATGATGGCGCGACTGGCAACATATTCGATAGCTAGGGATTCAAGCGCCGAAGAAGACATGGCCGGTGCGTTCTCGTTGACATGCAACTCCGCACCGTCTAGCGCCATGTGGAGCAAATACTGGTTCAGTTCCAGGTCATCCTTGATGTAGGTTTCCTGCTTGCCTTTTTTCACCTTGTACAGCGGTGGTTGGGCAATATAGATATGACCGCGTTCAATCAGCTCCGGCATTTGCCTGTAGAAAAAGGTCAGCAACAGCGTACGAATGTGCGCACCGTCCACGTCCGCATCGGTCATGATGATAATGCGGTGATAACGCAACTTGTCAGGGTTGAACTCTTCCCTGCCAATACCACAACCCAAGGCGGTAATCAGGGTGCCGACTTCCGCAGAAGACAGCATCTTGTCGAAACGGGCTTTTTCCACGTTCAGTATCTTTCCTTTCAGGGGAAGAATCGCTTGGTTGGCGCGATTCCGGCCCTGTTTGGCAGATCCGCCTGCAGAATCCCCCTCCACCAGATAAAGCTCTGATTTTGCGGGATCTTTTTCCTGACAATCCGCCAGCTTGCCCGGCAAACCAGCGACATCCAAAACACCCTTGCGCCGTGTCATTTCGCGAGCTTTCCTGGCAGCTTCCCGGGCACGGGCAGCATCCACCATCTTGCCCGCAATAGATTTGGCCTCCCCCGGGTTCTCCATCAGGAATTCATTGAGCTTTTCACTCAACACCGCTTCTACGATGCCCTTGACCTCGGAAGACACCAGTTTATCTTTGGTCTGGGACGAAAATTTTGGATCCGGTACCTTCACGGACAAAACTGCTGTCAACCCTTCCCTGGCATCATCTCCCGTTGGATGAACTTTCTGTTTTTTGGCCAGGCCTGCCTGTTCGATATAGGTGTTCAGGGTACGGGTCAGGGCACTACGGAATCCCGCCAGATGCGTACCGCCGTCTTTTTGGGGTATGTTGTTGGTAAAACAGAAAATGCTTTCCTGATAGGATTCGTTCCATTGCATAGCCACTTCCACCACCACATCATGCCTCTCTGCCGTGATATGGAAGACCTTTTCGTGCATGGGCGTCTTTTTACGGTTCAGATGTTCGACAAAAGCCCGAATACCACCTTCGTATTCAAAGATATCTTCCTTGCCATCTCTTTCATCTTTGAGGTGTATATGCACACCTGAGTTGAGAAAAGACAGCTCCCGCAGGCGCTTGGCCAGGATATCGTAGTGATATTCGGTTTCGGTAAAGATGTCTTCGCTGGGCTTGAAGCGGATGATAGTGCCGGTGTCTTTTGTTTCGCCGGTGACTTTCAACGGTTCCTGGGGCTCCCCCAACACATAGCGCTGATACCAGACCTTGCCATCTCGCTTGACGGTCAACTCCAGTTCTTCAGAGAGGGCGTTGACCACAGATACACCTACCCCATGCAATCCACCGGATACCTTGTAGGAGTTATCATCAAACTTACCGCCGGCATGAAGCACCGTCATGATGACCTGGGCGGCAGAAACGCCCTCCTCCTCATGCATATCCACGGGAATTCCCCGCCCATCATCGGAGACC
>DTXR01000283.1 GCA_012962365.1 Chromatiaceae bacterium
ATCGAGTTCGATTATTGCTCTGTACACGCGGCCTTCGCCATGCGTGAGGATGGCTATGAAACCATCATGGTCAACTGCAACCCGGAGACCGTCTCCACGGATTACGATACCTCGGACAGATTGTACTTCGAGCCCCTGACCTTGGAAGACGTGCTGGAGATCATTCACAAGGAAAATCCTGCCGGCGTCATCGTGCAGTATGGCGGGCAGACGCCTTTGAAGCTGGCGCGGGATCTGGAAAAGGCCGGAGCGCCTATCATCGGCACCAGTCCGGACTCCATCGACGCCGCAGAAGACCGCGAGCGCTTCCAGAAGATGATCGAAAAGCTGGGCATCCTGCAGCCGCCCAACCGTACTGCCACAGACCCTCAGACGGCGGTTAAGCTGGCGGAAGAAGTGGGCTACCCGCTGGTCGTGCGGCCGTCCTATGTGCTGGGTGGCCGGGCAATGGAGATCGTCTACAACGAGGAAGACCTGGTCCGTTACATGCGCGAGGCTGTGAGCGTGTCCAATGACTCACCGGTACTGCTGGATCGCTTCCTGAACGATGCCATTGAAGTGGACGTGGACGCGATATGTGACGGTCACGATGTACTCATCGGCGGCATCATGGAACATATCGAGGAAGCCGGGGTGCATTCCGGTGATTCCGCCTGCTCATTACCGCCTTACACCCTGAGCCAGGAAGTGCAGGATCGCATGCGCCATCACATTCGAGACATGGCCTTGGAGCTGGGCGTGGTTGGACTGATGAACACCCAGTTCGCCATCAAGGGAGAGGACATCTATATTTTGGAGGTGAACCCGCGTGCCTCGCGTACCGTGCCTTTCGTGTCCAAAGCCATTGGTCGGCCCCTGGCGAAGATCGCCGCCCGCTGTATGGCAGGTCAGTCCTTGCGGGAGCAAAATGCAACCAAAGAAATCATTCCCGATCACTATTTCGTAAAGGAAGCCGTATTCCCCTTCGTGAAGTTCCCTGGCGTGGATTCCGTATTGGGGCCGGAAATGAAATCCACCGCCGCGCGCAGTCCCCGATCCAGATAGAGCGCGCCCACCAGAGCCTCGAAAGTGGATGAGAGCACCGTGTCCCGCGTCCGGCCCCCGCTCTC
>DTXR01000284.1 GCA_012962365.1 Chromatiaceae bacterium
ACGGATGCGCTCGGGGTGGCCGAACATTTTCCATTTCAATAAGTTCGGGTCGTCAAACGCGAGCCATGCCTTCGTTGCGCTTCTTGCCAATGGAGTAACCATTGCCTACGAAGCACGCCGTGGCCTGACTCGCGTCTGACGTCCTGAGGGCGGCATAGATAGTCGCCGGGTTAATAAAATAGGGACTCGTTACAGGAATATCAGCAGATAGCCAATGCCGCCCGCTATGAGAACATCGAGTTTCAGACCGTGACGTTTTAGATGGTCCATCATGATGAAACATCCTTGAAGGCGCCCTGGTGTGTTCTTATCCAGCGCTGGATCGTTGGCACGCTTATCTGCCATCCATGCCTGGGTTGTTTGCGGTTGGTCAACTGTTCCTCGATCCTGCGCCAATAGGGGAGAAGTTTTCCCTTGTTTCCCAAAGCCACAGAGTCCGGCCTGTCGGCAAGTTCCTCCAGATGGGAAACGATAGATGACGCCAGCCAGGGCGAATCGTCATAGGAAAACCGGTTCATGAGGAAGTTGAGCGTTTCCTCCAGTTCCTGGGTGCGTTTGGATTGGCCGGCGGGTTTGTCAGAAAGTTGCTGCATTGTCACTTGTTCCTCCACGGTGCATCATTGGTTGATAGAACTAACTCTAATGCAAATGATAATCAATCGCAACAGTAGTTTAAACTGAACCGATGGGGTCAGAGGGAGTGTAGGGTGCAAGTTATTGATTAGGAACGGGAAGTGAAAGATCCTGGCCATGCCCTCGGGTCTGGTGAGATTATTCATACAGCTTGACGAATCAAGCGCTTGTACTATGTACCCCGATGGGTTTGCGGATTCAGGTTTAAATCATGTTTACGTTTTTTCTCAACCGAAGTCGATTCACTTGTCAGCGTGCCTGCAGGGTGATCCGCAACCGATGAGGTTTTTCAGCGCGAATGACTTTCATGATAACGGTCTGGCCGGGCGAAAAGGTGCGCAGCACTTCCGCATAAGATCGCAAATCGGTAACCGGTGTGTCTTCTACCCCGATGATGATGTCTTCTGGCAGTATGCCCGCTACCATGGCCGGAGAGTCCGGTATGACTTCCTGCACACGAACCCCGGAGCCGGAGAATGCGAAATCGGGCACGACGCCGGACGATACCTTTCTGGATGGTTTCTTTTTCTGTTTGTTGGGCTGCTTCTGTGCAATCTGGTTGGTCAGCGGTTCCTCCCGCTGTGCCAGATACTCCACGATCTCCCGGCTGACCCTTGCAACTGATACCAGTCCCGCTGCATCGATCTTGTCCGCTGTGTCGCTGGGGCGGTGATAATCCTGGTGAATGCCGCTGAACAGCTGAATGGCAGGAATGCCGGCTTCGACAAAGGCGATATTGTCGCTAGCATCCAGCTCTTTGGTAACGATCTCGCTCTGAATACCGGTAACTGCGCCAATACCCATGAATATGAAGGGCCACTCCCGGGCGCTGGAAGCACCGAACACCATCAGTTTGTGATCTTCCAGGCGGCCTACGGTGTCCAGGTTGAGGTTAGCCATAATATGGGGCCAGCGCTTGTTGGTTGTGACAAAATGCCGTGCGCCCACCAAGCCGGCTTCCTCGGCGCTGGTGGCGAGAAAGAGGACCGGGCGCTTCATCGGTGATTTTCCCAGCTGACGGGCAAGTTCCAGCATAACCGCTACGCCGCTGGCATTGTCGTCCGCACCTGGGTGGATTTTTCCCTCGTTGCCTTTGCGTACATCGGGCCAGCCGTGCCCCAGATGATCATAATGTGCGCTGATCACCACAGGTGAATGAGCCAGTTCGTCGCTCGTGCCTGGCAGAAGACCGATAATGTTGTTCGTAACAATAGTGGTGCCGCGCGGCCCTTCGAGGGAGAAAGGCTGCAGCCAGTCGCCGTTATCGCCGGCTGCACGCAGGCCAGCCCCTTGCATGGCGCGAGCGATATATTTTTCCGCCTTGGCGATACCTTCTCCTCCTGGTTCCCGGCCCTGCAAATCAGAAGAAGACAGGTAGTTGATATCTTCCATCATGGATTCTGCTGTCACCAGCGGCGGAAGTTCAGCAAGCGCTGGCCTTGCTGGTGGCGGAGGCAGGGAATCGACAGATGAAAAGGCTTTTACCAACGGAGACTCAGCGGTTGTCCAAATACCTTTCAACCGGTTGTCCGGAGCAGAACCTGAAAAAGCCAGGTAGCTGTATTTTCCGTAATGCGGCAGTTTACGCGCCATGCCCTCCACCGCGTCTTTCGAGTGAATGTGCATGAAAGCCACTGTCGCTGCGGAATTGCGCGGGTTTCTGGCTGTCACCACGATCGAATGCTCAGCCAGTGCGTAGCGGTCTTTTCCGATAGCCAATTCCTTGTCGGTCAATTCAAAGCTTTCTGATGGCGGCACGAGAATGTTACTGCCGGCAAACCTGTTTTGCCGATCCATGATCCAAATGGCCCGGTTCTTTGGCAGTTGGTCAAGATGTGCATCCAGAACCAGTTCCAAAGGCTTGTCCTTGCGCCATATCGCAGCCAGCTGCTTGTAGCGCCCGAGCGCCTCTTTGTCGACCGTGGAGGGCAGTATCATGAGAGGATTGGTTGCGCCGAACATCTGGGAAAGGGCAGGAGGAATCTCTTCATTGTGGAGCCGCCTGAACAGATTGAAACCAGGGTCAATGAGCAGTTTGACGGGGCGCCGGTCATATTCCAGCAAAAACGATTTACTGGTCTGATCCAGATGGATGAAACGGCGCTCCGTATTGTCTTCAAATTGCACGACAACCGGAACCTTCAGATCAAAAGACTTGCCATCCTGTTGTTGCGCCAGTGTGAACCTGACTTCAAATGTTCCTTGTTTGTTTTCGTCCAGACGGGGATTGAGCAATTTGATCACCGGTGCGCTTGGCCGTTGTATCCATTGGTCAAAAAAAGCGTCCCAGTCTTTTCCGGTTTCCTGCTCGAATGCCTGCGCGATCTCTTTGTATCCGGCTCGCTTGAAACGGTTGTCACGATAGAAGCGGGCCAGGGATTTGCGAAATACCTCATCACCGACCTGATCGCGCAGCATATCGAATACCATAGCAGCCTTGTTGTAGCCGATGGCGGAACTGGCGGCATCATGACGGGAGCGAAACCGGCTTAGCGGAAAATCGTTTTCGGCAGTGACATAGTCGCCATAGGCCTGCAATGCCGTACGCCTGTATACAGCGCCCCTGCCACGTTGTTCCGCTACCAAATGATCCGCCATGTAGGTGGTCAAACCCTCACACCAGTTGCCCTGAGTAAAATCGACATAGACGCTGTTTCCCCACCAGTTGTGCAACAACTCATGGGGGTAGGAGGAGTGTAGGATAAAGGGGAAACGGATGACTTTGCTGCCCAGCAAGGTAAAGGAGGGCATGCCGTAGCCGGTCTCCCAGAAGTTTTCCACCAAGGCGAACTTGCTGTAGGGGTAGGGTCCGATCAGTTTGTTGTACATCTCAAGATACTGCCCGGTCACCCCCAGGTATTTCTCTGCCAGCGCAGCATCTTCGCTGCGCAGGTAAGCTTGAAGCCGGATCTTTCCCTGGTGTTTCTCGTAGAAATGAAAAGTAGCCGCTATCAGGTGAATCTCCTCGGTGGGCTTGTCCGCGCGCCACTCACCGGCTTCAGACCGGCTGCCCTGTGCCACTGACTGCCAGCCAGATGGTAAATGTACTGACATCCGGTAGGTCAGCAGTTGATCCTTCCATGCAGGCACCCAGTGGCTGGAGCCGGCAAGGTACACTCCCTGAGTGCTGATTATTCCCGGTGACTGGCTGAAGCCCCGGGCGTATTCCCCGCCGGTTTGTCGCAGCGGGTAGTTGATCGTGCCGGAATAGCGCAGTGTGAATTGCCCTCCTGTAACCCCTGTTACCCGATATTCGCTGACCTGAACACTATCCGGGTGCTCTATCAGATCACGATCCATGCCGGTATCAGTCGATTCTGCGCCCTGGGCGATAACCTCGAGTTCACCTTTGCCAGTCAGTTCCGGCTTGAGGTTGCTGTTGAGTTGAAAGCGGTATTCAGTATTGTCAGGTTCGGGCAGTTTGATCGTGTCCGTTACTTTGATAGCGTGGCTTTCCGGTTCAATCCAGACCTCCAGTTCATGGTGAACGGGGCGGGCATATGCCGACCAGCTGTAGCCTGCAAGAAGTAGCAGAAGCAAGTGTGTTAGTTGTTTGTACTTCCTTAGTAGGGACATTTGTTGTTGATCCTCTTTTTCAATACCATCCGCGACCACTCCCGTTTGTGTTCTTCCTGAATAAAGTCTTTGGGCAACCTGCTTACGCCCAGCAAAACTGTTCCGCTGTCCAGTTTCTCCCTGGTCCAGTCGAATCCGGTGCTGTCCGTCTGGACGGGATTGATCACTGCGATTTTCAGTTCAGGCATTCTTCGGGCAAGCCGCTCCACCGCGCCCAGGAAGTCCTCTGAATGAAAACTGCCATTGAGATGCACGACTTGTCTGCGGGGATTGTTCAGAAGGTGGTGGGCGATGGATTCGGCCATGGTGTCGTCACGGACTGCTTGCGCGGAAAAACTGTGTTCAGCCATTTTTTGCATGGTTGCACTGGGCCTTCCGGCTGTCCTGCCGCCGTGAGATGAGTTATTGGCGAAAAAGGCCATGTACTTGTCGCGATAGCTTCCCTCCGATATATCGATTTGCCGGGCCACGTGGCTGCGCTCCGGCTCAGGTATCGCATCCAGGATCCCCAGTCCTTTTTGCCCTACGCAGATCACCGCGGTTTTTGGCGCGTTGGCGGCGATCACGGGCAATTGGTGTTGTTTGGCATATTCCACCAGGGGACGGTAGGAAGTGGGGTAATTATTCCATGCGCGTGCTTTGTCACGCAGGTACTGTTCGCCGGTTTTCCCCGCAAGATAGTCGTCCAGATAAGGTTGTACGTCCCTTTCAAACTGTTCCAGGCTGAGGGTTAAATCCGGATTCAACTCGTGCATAGCCTGGAGCAACGCCATCTGGGCCAGATGCACGCCGGGATGACGGTGGATTTCACCGAAAAATACCGCGTCATAGCCGCTCAACAGCTTTGCAATCGCTTCGAGCTTCTGGCCGGTTTTGGGGTGGGCAACATCAACCCACTGGTGTTGATAGAGAGTACCCCGGTTTGCCTCAACTATCCTGGCCTCAGTGGCACAACCACCGATCAAGGCAGCAAAAAAAAAACAAGATAGTTGTCGAATCGTCCTCATCCTATACATGGGTTCAGCCACCGCTCCGCTTTCGTAAACAAAAAAGCTGTCGCGCTTGACAGCCTGATTAATACGTACCATAATACAAATCATTCGTATTAACAATATAAGTCGTTATGGGTAGTCTGTCGTTCGTGAAAGTATCGAGCCACAAAACACCGGCTGGACACAACAAGATAATACTGAAAGTTGCTGTAATAGCCATGGCTTCCTGAGGCTGGAGGCCGAAAGAAAGCGAAAAGAAGGACAAGATTCAGGATAAAGTTTATTTCATCCCGGTAGACGGCAAGGTCGTCGAGTAAAGAAAAAGATTGAACCCGGTTTGAAGAGCAGGTCGTTCTCCCTTAAGGATGGTCTGATTCGGCCAGCACGCTGGACCATCGCCATCCTTTTTTTTGCCTGCTATTTCCTGCTGGCAGGCGGCAATCTCTCTTGTAGGCTGGCGGGTGCTGATGGATTGACCCCGACAGTTCAGGGCTTGACGATTTTCAGCGCCGGAGGGCTGCAGGACAGGTTGCTGTTCAATTCGAATGTAAGCCTGCGGATGCGTCTTTGTGTGTCTCTCAGTTCCTGTTTCAATTCGGCTGCTTCGGTTCGTATCTGCGCGGCCTTTATTTCAAGGCATTTGCGTTCATAAAGCAGGCTGGCGCGTTGCTGTTCGCCTAAAAGTTGTTTTGAATTCATGTCAATCTGTCCGGTAAAGGTTGTTACGTGCGGGTGCGGTAGTCCATGAAGTCGCCCCGGTACCGGGCGTAGGGATTAACCCGGATATTTCACCAGGCCGCTCCAAATACCGATGTTTTTTCTTTTCAATCATTATGTTAACCAGGAAATGAGTTGGGTGTAGTTTGTAC
>DTXR01000285.1 GCA_012962365.1 Chromatiaceae bacterium
AAAAGCGGACAGTTTATGTGCTACAAAACCGGACAGTTCTATTTGTTGCCAACATGCGAGATATGCCGGTGTTGACCAAAATGAACATTCGTTCTATATTGCACCATCAATGCAGCAGCGGCAAGGCTGGTTGCAGCAAATACTTAAAGAACGGAGGAAAACGGATGAAAGCGAGAGCGGCGGTAGCCTGGGAGCCACAAAAGCCTTTGTCGATCGAGGCGATCGATGTGGAAGGGCCAAAGGAAGGAGAGGTGTTGTTGAGAGTAGTGGCTTCGGGAGTCTGTCATACCGATGCCTTTACCTTGTCAGGGGATGATCCTGAAGGTGCGTTTCCCTGCGTGCTGGGTCACGAAGGGGGATGTGAGGTAGTGGAATGTGGTGCGGGAGTCAAAGACCTGAAGCCGGGAGATCATGTGATTCCCCTGTACATTCCGGAATGCGGTGAGTGTGACTATTGTCGATCACCCAAGACCAACCTCTGTCAATCCATTGCGGGTACAGTATGGACCGGTTATATGCCGGATAATACCCGACGCTTCAGCAAGAATGGCAAGCCCATTTATCACTACATGGGTTGTTCGACTTTCTCGGAGTACACCGTGGTGCCGGAAATCGCTCTGGCAAAAATCAACAGGGAAGCTCCTTTGGAAAAAGTCTGTTTGCTCGGTTGTGGTGTGACCACCGGCATCGGTGCGGTTTTGAACACAGCCAAAGTCGAGCCGGGTTCTACCGTGGCCGTGTTTGGTCTGGGCGGCATTGGTTTGTCCTGCATTCAGGGAGCGGTCATGGCGAAGGCCGGGCGCATCATTGCCATTGACATCAATGCCGATAAATTTGAATTTGCCAAACAGCTGGGCGCCACGGATTTTGTCAATCCGAGCGAAATCGATGGCTCCTTTGTTGAATACATGCAGGATACGTTCAACGGCGGGCCGGACTATTCCTTCGAGTGTATCGGCAACGTGCATGTAATGCGGGATGCCCTGGAATGCACACACATGGGTTGGGGTGTTTCCACCGTGATCGGTGTGGCCGGTGCGGGACAGGAAATTTCCACCCGCCCGTTCAACCTGGTGGTTGGCCGCACCTGGCAAGGTACAGCCTTCGGCGGCGTGAAAGGCCGCACGGAATTACCTGGCTATGTGGATCGCTACATGAAGGGCGAAATCGAGCTCGATTCCATGGTGACGCATACCATGCCCCTGGAAGATATCAACCGTGCATTCGATTTGATGCACAAGGGTGAAAGCATCCGTTCCGTGATTATTTTCTGAGGTAGCCCGGATGAAACAGCTCGAAAACATCAAGGAATTCGGTGGCTGGCTGCAACGCTATGAGCATGACTCAGAATGTTGCAACTGCAGCATGACGTTCTCCATCTACCTGCCGCCGCAAGCGGCCAGGGAAAGCGTACCCGTGGTGTACTGGCTGTCAGGTCTGACCTGCACCGATGACAATGTGCGTACCAAGGCCGGCGCCCAGCGCTATGCGGCAGAACTGGGGATTGCCCTGGTCATGCCCGATACCAGTCCTCGCGGTGATGATGTGCCGGATGAGCCTGAGCGTTATGATCTGGGGAAAGGCGCCGGTTTTTATGTCAATGCCACCGAGTCCCCCTGGACAAAGCATTACCAGATGTATGAGTATGTGACCCGTGAACTTCCTGCGTTGATCGAAGCGAAGTTCCCGGTGATTGCCGGGCTCACGTCCGTCTCAGGCCATTCC
>DTXR01000286.1 GCA_012962365.1 Chromatiaceae bacterium
AATATCATGACCTCGATTATTCCCGCATTGCTGATCATTATCGGTTCCACTGAAGATGTCCATTTGCTCACCAAGTATCTGTCCGGCATTCGTGAAGGCAAGAAATCCAAAAGCGCGCTTAGACTTATGGCGAACCATATGGGGATGGCTGTCAGTCTCACTTTCATTACCACCTACCTTGGATTTCTTTCCATTGCGCTGAATGATCTGGCTTTGTTACGGCAATTCGGGATCGTTACTTCGACGGGACTGGCATTTAATTTCATTGCGACGGTGTTGATTGTTCCCCCCGGTACTGAGGTTGTTCAGCAGGTGGAACAGCATCCATCATGCGAGTCCTGAGCTTGAAGTACTCACAGCTATTGCCCTTAAAACATTGGGTTACCTTGAACAACATCGTCTGCGGGTTGGCATCAGTTTGTTGTTGGTAACACTCGTTGACGGCTATGGGGCAACACAGATGCGGGTAAATAATAATGTCATGGAGTATTTCGATGAAAGTGCAGCCCTGACCCGGTACGCCAAAATATTGCATGAACGCCTGTCTGGCATGCAGACCTTTTCCATCGTCGTCAGTGGTGAGCCGGATAGCTTCCTGAAGGTTCAGCAACTCAAGACGTTGCAAGCTATCCAGACTGTTATTGAAGACATGGGACAGTTTGACAGCAGCTATTCTCTGGCCGACTTTATCGGGATCGTTCACAGCGGAACTGACAGTGAAAAACCCATGACTCCCTATTTGCCGCAAAGGGATGAAGTGGTCAGGGAATACAGTCTGATGCTGGATAATAAGGTGTTGAAACCGTTCCCGTCCAGGGACTTCAGTCAGTCGCGCATCATCGTACGCCATAACATAAATGCTTCCTATGAACTCAACCAGGCAGTCGCGGAGTTGCTGAGACAGGTACGGCAGCGATTGCCGGCAGAGCTATCGGTGCAGGTTACCGGAGAAGGCTATCTGAACAGCCAGGCTGTGGATTACATGGCAGATGGGCAGGCGCGTTCTTTGGCGCTGATGTTGTTGGTGATCTTTGTTCTGGTTTCAGCATTGTTCATGCAGTCCAAAGCAGGAATGATTGCAGTGATAGCCAACGTGTTTCCTATCATCCTGCTGTTTGGTGTGATGGGCTATTTCGATCTGGCGCTTGATACGGGAACAGCGATGGTGGGAGCCATTGCGCTGGGTATTGTGGTGGATCACAGCATGCATTTTATGGTGCGTTATCAGCGCGCGGGAAAAAATCCAGGTAATGCACTGCAAATAGCCGTGCGCAAGGAATCGACGCCCATCATCGCTACTGCTATTGCGCTGGCAATGGGGTTTGCAACCCTATCGTTATCTGAGTTTCCTCCCGTTGCCCGCTTTGGGAAACTGAGTGCGCTGGTGATGCTGTTGGCCTTGGCCAGTACCTTTCTGATCACACCATTGCTGCTTTGGCACAGTCGTTTGATGAGCGTGTGGGATGTTCTTTCCATAAAGGTTCGTCAGCAGGTAATGGATGATTGCATGCTGTTTACCGGGATGCGCAAATGGCAGGTGAGGAAGATCATTGCGCTCAGTAGGCTGCAGGAATTTCGAAAGGATGAAGCTATATTTCTGCAGGGGCAAAATGCACATTATATGCGTGTCTTGCTGGAGGGCACAGCGGAAGTGTGGCATACCCAAGTCGATGGTTCCACCCGGCAGGTAGGAACACTTCATGCCGGCGATGTTTTTGGTACAAGTGCGCTCATGCGTGACCGGGAACGCATTTCAGATGTGGTTGCTATTAAGCCTGTACGCGCCTTGGCAGTAAGTTGGC
>DTXR01000287.1 GCA_012962365.1 Chromatiaceae bacterium
ACTGCTTTGATGCACTCCCTGGCGGTTACGGAAAAACGCGGTGCTTTCAAGGCCTGGACCGTGCTGCTGGCCATTTTCGCCTTCTCCCTGAGTCTGCTGGGCACCTTCCTGGTGCGTTCTGGTGTGTTGACCTCTGTGCATGCGTTTGCCACAGACCCCTCCCGTGGATTATTTATCCTGATGTTCCTGGTGGCGGTGATTGGCGGTTCCCTGGCGTTGTATGCCGTGCGTGCTTCCAAAGTGCGCAGCTATGTGCGTTTTGATTTGGTATCGCGGGAAACAGCATTGTTGCTCAATAACGTGGTGCTGGTGGTGGTTTGCGCCAGCGTGTTGCTGGGAACCCTGTATCCGTTGCTACTGGATGCTTTGGGCATGGGCAAAATATCGGTGGGACCACCTTATTTCAATGCGGTGTTCATTCCCCTGACAGCGCCGCTGGTTGTACTGATGGGAATTGGCACCTTGGCGCGTTGGAAGCGGGACAGTTTCAAGAATATCTGGCCCAAGATACGCCTGGCGGTCGTGGCCAGCCTGGTTTTTGGTGTGTTGTATCCCATCGTGGTGATGCAGCAATTCAGTTGGCAGGCTGCTGCTGGCATGGTATTGGCGTTCTGGGTGTTCTTCACCACCATTAAGGTGACCAGGGATCAGGCGCGAGGCCGTGGGCTGGGTGGTCTGTCGCTTTCCCATTGGGGTATGGTGTTCGGGCATATGGGTATTGCGGTGTTCATCGTTGGCATCACCCTGACCTCTATCTACAGCACCGAAAAAGACCTGCGCCTGGAAGTCAATCAGGTCTATGAGATGGGTGGCTATGAGTTTACCTTCAAGGGGGCGAGGCATTTGCAGGGGCCAAACTATGAAGGCGACCAAGGTGAGGTTGTGATCACCCGCAATGGCGAGCCGGTAGCGGTACTGTATCCCGAAAAACGCAACTACCGTTCCGGGATGCCCATGACCGAAGCCGGCATCGACGCAGGCCTGACCCGGGATTTGTTCGTGGCGCTTGGAGAGCCCCTTGGATCGGCGGGTGCATGGAGCGTGCGTCTGTACCATAAGCCCTATGTGCGCTGGATATGGCTGGGCGCCCTGATCATGGCCTTCGGCGGTATTCTGTCCGCTTCGGACAAACGCTATCGAGTGCTGGCCCGTCGGCGTGAGGATGCACTGGCGCGAGGTGCTGCATGATCCGCTATCTGCTGCCCCTTGGGATCTTCATCGTCATCGTGGGTTTCCTGTTCGTCGGTTTGGGTATGGATCCCAAGATCGTACCCTCACCGTTTATCGGCAAACCCGCCCCTGAATTCAACCTGCCCAAGCTGTACAAGCCTGATGAGCGCGTGGCCACCGCGGACATGAAAGGTCAGGTCTGGCTGCTCAACGTGTGGGCTTCCTGGTGTGTGTCCTGTCGCGCCGAGCACCAGGTGGTGACGCGTTTCGCCAAAACCGGCTTGGTACCCATCTACGGGTTGAACTACAAGGACGAGCCCGAAGATGCCAAGGGCTGGCTGCGAGCGCTGGGCAATCCCTATGTCGCCAGCCTGGTGGATTATGACGGCAATGCCGGTATCGACTGGGGGGTGTATGGGGTGCCGGAAACCTTTGTCATGGATAAAAATGGCATCGTGCGCGACAAGGTGATCGGTCCGGTTACCGAAGAGATCGTGCAGGACCGCCTGATTCCCCTGATTGAAAAACTACAGGCCGAGGAAGGTTGATGAAAAAGCTGTTCCTGATTTGCCTGATGGCGGCAAGCACCGTTGTTTGCGCCAACATCGAAACTTACAAGTTCGATGATCCGCGCAAGGAAGCTGATTACCAGGTGCTGGTGCATGAGTTGCGCTGCCTAGTGTGCCAGAACCAGAACCTGGCCGATTCCAATGCCGAACTCGCCCAGGATTTGCGCCGCAAGACCTACGAAATGGTAGAAAAAGGCCTGAGCAAGGATGAGGTAGTGGAATACATGGTGGCACGCTATGGTGATTTTGTGCTTTACAAGCCGCCGTTGCAGACCAACACCCTGGCCTTGTGGGGCGGGCCGTTTATCATATTCATTATTGCGGTGCTGGTATTGATCCGAATGATTCGCCGTCGTCCAACCAACAGTGATCATCTTCTCAGCGAAGAACAACGGCAACGCGCCGAACAGTTGCTGAATCAGCAGACCGAGGAAAAATAATGACATTCTGGATTATCGTAGCCCTGATGCTGGGGCTGGGCATCGCTGTGCTGGCTTTCGTGCTGCTGCGCAAGCGGCCTGACATCACCGGCAACCGGCGGGAGCAGAATCTGCTGCTGGCAAAAGAGAAGCTGGCAGAACTGGATCAGGAAAGAGCCGCAGGCAACCTGGATGACGAAACCTATGACCAGGCGAAGGAAGAGCTGGAAACTGGGCTGCTGGAAGACACGGATGTGGAAGAGGCGGTTGCCAGGGTGCAGCCTGGCAGTGCCAGAGTAGCGGCGGTGGTTGTCGCGCTGTTGGTGCCAGTGTTGAGCGTGGGCATCTACATGAAACTGGGCTCGCCTCAATATGTGGTCATGAGTGGTTCGCCTGGGGCACCAAGCCCCCATGCCATGAATGGAAATGGCAAGACGCCCACCATGGCCGAGCTGCTGACAGGCCTGGAAGAACGGGTACAGCAGGCACCTGAAGACCCCGAAGGCTGGTTCATGCTGGGGCGCGTCTACCAGTCCATGCAGCGTTATCCTGATGCGGTAAAGGCCTACGAAGAGCTGCGCAAGCTTACCGATGATCATCCCCAGGCATTGATCGCCCTGGCAGACGCACTCGCCATGACGCAGGGCGGCAAACTCAGTGGCAGACCCTATGACCTGGTGCGTCAGGCCCTGGACAAGGAGCCGGAAGATCCCACGGGGTTGTGGCTTGCCGGACAGGGAGCGATGGAAGCCGGCGATTATCAGAATGCCATCTACTACTGGCGACAGGCCGAAGCAGGTCTGGCCGACAAACCCGATTATGTACAGGAATTGCGCAGCCTGATTCACCAGGCCAAGCAGCTTGCAAACGATGCAGGGGTTGAGCTGGAAGATCCGGGTTCATCCGTAGCAGAAAAAGATGCTCAGCCTGCTGCCGGGGGCGCTGGTATTGAACTCAGTGTCCGGCTCGACCCGTCGCTGCAGGATAAAACCAGCCCGGACGACCGGCTGTTCATCTTCGCCAAACAGATCCAGGGGCCACCCATGCCGGTGGCGGCGGTGCGCCTCACGGCGGGTGATCTACCCGCGACGCTGGTGCTGGATGACAGTAGCATGTTGCAGCAGGGAACCAAGCTGGCCGACTACCAGCAGCTGAAAATTGCCGCCCGGATTTCCAAGGGCGCCGAACCCATGGCCGCCAGCGGTGATTTACAGAGCAGGGAAGTCGTTGTAACCGTCGCTGAAGGGAAGCCGGTGGAGCTGGTTATCGATCAGGTTACGCCCTGATCTGTCTGATCTGTCAGGCTCACTGGCCGGCCTTGCTGCCGTAGCGGGAAATATCTGCAAACTCCGGTAAAGTGTGCGCTTGCAGCAGCCAGCGAACCATCTGTTTGCTGCACCAGGGAATGGTCAGGCTGCCGTGAGCGCCAAAGCCATTGAAGATGTGCAAACGGGGATGAGCGGGGTGAGTTCCCAAGAAGGGCTGGCGATCGCTGGTGGCGGGCCGCACACCAGCCTCACATTTTTCCAGTGTGAGTTGCTGCGGGACGTTCAACACCCTGTGCATGCCTTCCAGCAATGCCTGCACGCCTTCAGTCGAGGGTAGGTTGTCCTGCCTGTGGTGGTTGTGAGTAGAGCCCAGGCGAAAAGTCCCTTCGCCAGCGGGTAACAGCCAGATGGCGGCATTGATGATCATGTCCGGCAGCATGTCTTTCCCGGTACCGGGTTTTGTCTGCAGGGTGAGGATTTCACCCTTGTCAGGAGCGAAGGGCAGATAGCCGAACCAGGGGTTGTGCATGCAGCGATAACCGTCGCAAAAGATGATCCCCCCCGCCCGAAGATGTCCGTACCGCACCTGATGGTCATTGAATGAAATGTCTTTGTAGCTGACAGAAGCGGTTTCCAGAGCCTGTTGTGTTTCCAGCCAGCCTGCCAAAAATGCCAGCAGGGAAGGAATGCGCACATACCCGGTGCGCCGCTGAATGAACCCGCCCAGAGGCGCCCGTACCGGTTGGGGCGGGTTGTCTGGAGGAAAGCTGCCATCGAACAGATCCTGTATGCCGTTCTGATCGGGTAATCGCCGGAAATAGCGCAGCTGCTCTTCTTCCCGGAACAGGCGCAGCATGTCCACCCATTGCAGGAAGGGCTTTTGTGCGGTACGTGACAGTTCTGAGTAAGTGCTTTCTGCCGCGTCCAGCCAGGCATGGATATGTGGTGCATGATTGAAACGCTTGCCGGCGAGGGGGTTGATGACGCCGGCAGCGACCATGGATGACGAGCTGGTGTGTTTGTCATCCAGAACCAGCACGGTTTTTCCCTCTTGTATCAGCCGCCAGGCGAGCAGGCTGCCGGCCAGGCCCTGTCCGATGATCAGGTAATCGTAAAACTTGTTCTCAGGCACTATACTTCCGGTTCAATAACAATCAACGAAACGAACAGGTCACCATGAGTTACCTAACCCGTCCCCTGGATCAGAAGGGCTTGCCTGCCGGCATTCCCTATATCATTGGCAACGAAGCTGCCGAACGTTTCAGTTTCTACGGTATGCGCACCATTTTGGTGGTGTTCATGACCCAGTATCTCATGGGTGCCAGCGGCGTGCTGGCACCTATGGGTGAGGAAGACGCCAAGGGTTGGTACCACCTTTTTGTCTCGGCGGTGTATTTTACGCCGCTTCTCGGGGCGATTCTTGCAGACGTGTGGTGGGGAAAGTACAAGACCATCCTGCTGTTGTCCTTGGTGTATTGTGGCGGGCATCTCGCCCTGGCGCTGGATGATACCCGGTTGGGACTGGCCATCGGTCTTGGGTTGATCGCCCTAGGAGCGGGGGGCATCAAGCCTTGCGTGTCGGCGCATGTGGGGGATCAGTTCGGACATACGAACCGGGGACTGATCAGCCGGACTTTTGGCTGGTTCTACATGGCGATCAATTTCGGCGCCTTCATATCGACGCTGCTCACGCCCTGGCTGCTCAAGGAATATGGCCCCCACTGGGCGTTTGGTGTACCCGGTGTTCTCATGGCGTTTGCCACCCTGATGTTCTGGATGGGACGCAACAAGTTCGTGCATGTTCCCCCCGCAGGCAAAGTCTTTCTGCAGGAAGCGCTGTCGCCGCAAAGCCTGCGCATCTTCGGGCGTCTGGCATTGATTTATGTCTTCATCGCCGTGTTCTGGTCGCTCTATGACCAAACGGGGTCTTCCTGGGTATTACAGGCTCAGCACATGGATCGGGTGTTGTTCGGTTTTGAATTGTTGCCATCGCAAATCCAGGCGATCAACCCACTGCTGATCATCCTGCTGATTCCAATATTCAGCTACGTGATCTATCCTGTATTGGGTAAGCTCATGAAGCTCACCCCTATGCGCAAGGTGGCCCTGGGCTTTGTGCTGGCGGCCGCAGCCTTTGCAGTTTCTTCTCTTGCCCAGGCGCGCATCGATGCGGGAGGCACCCCGGGTATTTCCTGGCAGTTGCTGGCCTATGTTCTGTTGACCGGCGGTGAGGTGATGGTGTCCATCACGGCGCTGGAGTATTCCTACACACAGGCGCCACGCACCATGAAATCCTTCATCATGGCGCTGTTCATGCTGTCCGTGTCTCTGGGCAATATTTTTACCAGCGCGGTGAACTTCTTCATTCAGAATGAAGATGGCACCGTGATGCTGGAAGGTGCAGATTACTACTGGTTCTTCACCGCCCTGATGGCGGTAACTGCGGTGCTGTTTGCGTTGCTTACGCCATTAATCAGGGACAAGACCATACTTCAGGTATCGGAAAGCGCTGCCTGAATGGCCTTGCGGGCGGCATCAGCCAGGCTGCGGCGGTCACATTCAGAAGAAGGGATGGGATCACAGAAAAACACATGAACCTCGCTCCCGCGGCGGGCGAGCACGCTCAGCAGGATCAGAAGGAAGCTGCGCCCTTTCGTGTAGGGGATGCGCGCATCCAATTTCCCCTCGTTGATGTAACGCAGGGCGACGGGAATGACCGGGCTGTGAGTGTCGATAGCTGCCCCGAGCAAACGGGGAAAGAACCGCCTCACCTCGCTGCCATCCGATGTGGTGCCTTCGGGAAAGATCGCCAGGTTGCGCTTTTCCAGCAGACGTTCAGCGATGGCTGCGGATACGCGTTGCGCCTCGTGCTTTCCCCGGCGAATGAAGACGCTGCCGGAAGCGATGGCGAACCAGCCGATGACTGGCCAGTAGCGAATGCTGTCCTTGGAGAGAAAAGCGGCTCCTGTCAGGGCGTTGAGGGTGGGAATGTCTGCCCAGGAAATGTGATTGGCAACGATCAGTCCCGGCTCTTTCGGCGGACGGCCGTGGGTGATCACCCGGATGCCCATAATGTGCAGCAGTCTGGCTGACCAGCGTGCGACAGGTTCAGGGTCGGGCAGGGTCTTGCCGTCAGCCAGCCGGGTCTTGTGAATACTCAGACTCAGCCAGATACCGGCCAGCATATGCAGCAGCAAGACTAAAAAGCGCCAGAGTACCCGGATGACGCTCATGCCTGCATCTGCCGGGTATATTCATACATGACGATGGAAGCGGCGATGCTGACGTTCAGGCTTTCCACCCGTCCGAACTGGGGAATGTACAGACGCCGAACCGCCGGATAGTCACCGGGTGAAAAGCTCAGCCCCATTTCCTCGTGGCCGAAGACAAAGGCGCTGCGCTTCGGGAATCGTTCTTTCTGCAGGGGATGGCTGTCATCTGGAGACAGGGCGTAGAGCCTGTAGTCCCGCTGAACCAGATCCCGATAGCTATCCTCGAAGGCATCCAAAAATCGGGCAGGTACCTGGCGGAAGGCTCCCTTGGCCGGTGAAGGATCGAAAGGCCCGATATCGATGAGCTGCACTTCTCTGGCGCCAAAGGCCTCAGCGCTGCGAAAGATCTTGGGGACGTTGTAGCCCGCCTTCAAATGATCCAGCACCAGGATGAAATCGTGAATCCCCGGTTCTGCCAGCAGATTGCGCCGCCGGTTCTTTTCGTAGGCGCGCAGCATTTGTTCGTGGCGCCTTCTGCGCAGTTGCCGCGCCGACAGTTTTTCGGTCATGGACAGGCTCTAAACTGGTAGAATGAATGATTACCCGCAATCGAAGTATTCTACCCCATGTCCAGCAGTAACGAGCGCCAGACATCTTCCCTGTTGCAGCAGATCGATCTGCCGGAAGACCTGCGCCTGCTGGAAGTCGAACAGCTCACCCCCCTGGCGGAAGAACTACGGGAGTTTCTCGTGGAGAGCGTTTCCCGCACGGGTGGACATCTGGCGGCGGGACTGGGCGTGGTGGAGCTTACCGTTGCGCTGCACTATGTCTTCGATACGCCCCGGGATCGCCTGATCTGGGATGTGGGCCACCAGGCCTATCCCCACAAGATTCTTACTGGCAGGCGGGACAGCATGGACAGCCTGCGGCAGAAAGGTGGTCTGTCGGGGTTTCTCAAGCCTGCGGAGTCGGAATACGACCCCTTTGGTGCGGGGCATTCCAGTACCTCCATCGGAGCCGCCTTGGGAATGGCCGTGGCGGCGAAGTTAGAAGGCATACAGCGGGAGCACATTGCCGTTATTGGCGATGGCGCCCTGTCGGCGGGTATGGCCTTCGAGGCGCTGAATCATGCTGGCGCCCTGGATATGGATCTGCTGGTGGTACTCAATGACAACGACATGTCCATCTCCAATCCGGTCGGTGCGGTAAGCAACTATCTGGCGCGGGTGCTTTCCAGCCGTTTCTACAATCGCATGCGTGAGGGGGGCAAGAATGTCCTCGGTGTCATGCCTGGCGTGCGTGACCTCATGGATCGCTGGGAAGAGCACATGAAGGGCATGCTGATCCCCGGCACCCTGTTCGAAGAACTGGGATTCAACTATATTGGGCCCATCGACGGCCATGATCTGCCCCTGATGGTGCAAACCCTGCGCAACATGAAACAGATGAAAGGTCCGCGTTTTCTGCACGTGGTTACGCAGAAGGGACGGGGGTTCGCGCCGGCAGAAGGTGACCCTTGTGTCTATCACGGTGTGGGGCCTTTTGATCCGGATACTGGTGAGCAGACCGGTTCCGGCGGCTCCGGCAGTAAGACCTACACCCAGGTGTTTTCCGACTGGGTTTGTGATCGTGCGGTGCATGATGATCGCCTGGTGGCCATCACGCCGGCCATGTGTGAGGGTTCGGGGCTGGTAAGGTTTGCCAGGGACTTCCCCAATCGCTATTTTGACGTGGGCATCGCCGAGCAGCATGCCCTGACCTTGGCTGCAGGTATGGCCTGTGATGGTCTCAAGCCGGTGGTGGCGATCTATTCCACCTTTCTACAGCGCGCCTATGACCAGCTGATTCACGATGTCGCCCTACAGAACCTGGATGTGACCCTGGCTGTGGATCGTGCGGGTCTCGTAGGTGCCGATGGCGCCACCCATGCCGGCGCTTTTGATCTGAGCTATGCCCGTTGCATCCCCAACATGGCGATTCTGGCGCCGGCAGATGAGCGGGAATGCCGCGAGATGCTGCAAACTGCGTGGCAG
>DTXR01000288.1 GCA_012962365.1 Chromatiaceae bacterium
ATATCGGTGCGGGAAAACTGCGGCGTGATGTGGTTGATGTAGTCTGGCATGCGGCGCATGATGGTTTCAACCGTTGCTTCTGCGGAATAGCCGCGTTCTTTTGCATCACGGTGAATTTTCTGGATCCACTCCAAGTTGACGACAGGAACCACGCCAATGCCCAGGTCTACCTGGCTGGCAACGTCTGCCTCGTCGGTGACCACCATGCCGTGCAGACCTTCGTAGAACAGCAGATCTGTACCGGCGGAAATGTCTTCCCAGGGGGTGAATTCCCCGGGTTTCTTGTCACAACCCAGGCGCTCATTGTGCTCGTCGGCTTCCTCCTGGCTGTGCAGGTAATAGCGCTTCTGGCCAACACCGGTCTCACCGTAAACGCGAAACAGCTCTTCGATCTTGTCGAACAGGTTGGCTTCAGGGCCGAAATGGCTCATACCGCCAGCCATCTTGTCGCGCATTGCGGCGCGGTCATAGCGATGGAAGCTGTCGCCTTCAACAATGGCGGCAGAGATGCCTTCTCGGGTAAAGATATGCTCGAAAGCGCGTTTTACTGTGGTGGTGCCAGCACCGGATGAACCGGTTACAACGACGACGGGGTGTTTTTTAGACATATCAGCCTCCGGAAAAACAAAAAATCAACAGACAATAGTTCAAGAGTGAAAACACCTGAGAAAACACAGGCGGCTTGACTCTGGAGCCATCCGAGGCTCGCACTATATCACAATCTGCTGATACCCGGATTGAGGCAGCGCAAGACAATCAGGAAGCAAAAAGACCGCTGTTTAGCCACATGTGGACGAAAATGCTGGCGGCATAGCCCAGGGCGATGACGGGCATCCATTTCAGGTGGCCGAAAAAGGTGTATTTACCCCTCGCCTGACCCATCAGGGCGACGCCGGCGGCGGATCCGATAGATAACATGGAGCCGCCGACACCGGCTGTCAGTGTGACCAGCAGCCACTGCCCCGATGACATTTCGGGCATCATGGTGAGTACGGCAAACATGACGGGGATATTGTCCACGATGGCCGACATGACGCCTACAGCGACGTTGGCGTAGGTTGCGCCCCACTGGGTGTACATGATTTCTGATGCCACGGACAGATAGCCGAGAAAGCCCAGTCCTCCGACGCACAGCACGACGCCATAGAAGAAAAACAGCGTGTCCCATTCGGCACGAGCGACGCTGCTGAAAATATCGAAGGCTACCGGATCGCCGATCTGGCCGGCTTCCTCCGCTGATTTCAGGCTCTCGTCACGGGTGCGGGTTTTTTTCAGGTAATAACCGAAGAATTGCAGGTAGGCCAGGCCGGTCAACATGCCGATGACAGGGGGAAGCTGCAGATAGTTGTGGAATATCACCGCAGTTGTGATCGTCAGTAAGAACAGGAAAACGATGCGCTTGGCGCCACGTCTGGTCGGACAGGATTCCTCGACAGGATCAGGAAGGGTTTTTGGCACTGAGAAGCTCATGATGAATGCTGGGATCAGCCAGTTCACCAGCGAGGGAATGAACAAGGCGAAGAATGCCCAGAAATCGATAGGCCCCTGGGATGTCTGGATCCCTTTCTGCCAGACCATCAGTGTGGTGATGTCGCCAAATGGACTGAATGCGCCTCCGGCGTTTGCCGCGACAACGATGTTGATGCAGGCCAGCAGAATGAAGCGTGTGTTATCTCCGCCCACGGCCATCGCCACAGCGCACATGAGCAATGCCGTTGTCAGGTTGTCCGCAATGGGGGAGATAAAAAAAGCCAGCAGGCCCGTGGCCCAGAAGAGGGACCGGAAGCTCAAGCCTTTACGTACCAGCCAGGCCCGTAGGCTTTCGAAGACCAGGCGCTCATCCATGGCGTTTATGTAGGTCATTGCGACCAACAGGAACAGCATCAATTCGGCATATTCCTCTAGGTTATGCCGGATGGCATATTCGACTTCATGGTCAATTCCCTGGGTTTGATACACCAGGGCAATGAGTGCCCAGATGATGCCTGCCGCCAGCATCACGGGTTTGGACTTGCGCAGATGGGTGAACTCTTCGGCCATGACCAACAGGTAGGCAGCCAGAAAGATACCGAGAGAGGCATAACCC
Source organism: Chromatiaceae bacterium (assembly GCA_012962365.1). Taxonomy (GTDB): domain Bacteria; phylum Pseudomonadota; class Gammaproteobacteria; order Chromatiales; family Chromatiaceae; genus Thiolapillus. Next base: position 2,087 of record DTXR01000288.1, read on the forward strand.
ACCCAGTGAGTGGTAAGGTTGATGAGGGTTTCGCTGGAGCTGGATGCCAGCACCTGGCTTGGCAGTATGAAAAACAACGTGATGATGGATGGTTTCAGCATG
>DTXR01000289.1 GCA_012962365.1 Chromatiaceae bacterium
CCGGCTCCATGACCGTGGCTCGGGCGATGGCGACGCGCTGCCGCTGTCCACCGGAAAGCTGATCCGGCTTGTGTTCGGCGCGGTCGGTGAGGTGCAGGGCGTCGAGCGCTGTGGCGACCCTGCGGCGGCGTTCTTCCACCGGCATACCCGCCAGCATCAATGGCAGCTCCACATTTTCGGCGGCAGTCAGGCGCGGCACCAGGTGAAAGGCCTGAAACACGAAGCCGATAGTCTTGTTGCGGGTGATGGCCTGCTCGGTATCGCTCAGGGCTGTCACCTCCTGGCCATTGAGAATGTAGCGGCCGCTGGTGGCGCGATCCAGCAGGCCGATAAGATTTAGCAGGGTGGATTTTCCCGACCCGGATGGCCCCATGATAGACAAGTAGCCACCCGCCTCGATCTGCAGATTGACGTCATCGAGGGCATGCACGACCTGGTCACCGACCTGAAAATCCCGATGAACCTGCTGTAGCTCGATGACGGGCATTATTTGTCCTGACTTTCTACCCGAACGAGCGCACCATCCTCGATACCAGCCCTGTCCACCGACACCACCACCTTCTGCCCCGCACGCAGACCCGACAGCACTTCCATATATTCCCAGTTGTCCAGGCCGGTTCCGATCTGCTGTTCATGCAGCAGATCATCTGCGCCCAGCACCAGCACCTTGTTGCCTTCGAGAACCGCTTCGGTGGGCACCCGCAGCGCTTCTTTCTTCTGCGCCAGGATGATTTCGATATCAGCACTGTAACCCGCCAGCATGTTTCTGGTGACTTCCGGGTCAATGAAATCCGCTTCGACTTCGACGGTGCGGGCCTGTTTTTCCCGATCCAGCACATAGGGCGCGATACGCCGTACCCGGCCTTCGAACACTTTGTCGCCATAAGCATCCAGAGAGATCTTCGCCGGCATGTCCACGCGAATCCGGGCGGCGTCCACCTCGTCCATGGGCGCAGACACATAGATACAGCTGTCATCGATGAGATCCACCGCCGGTGGCGTGGGAATCCCCACGGGAGACGGTGTGACGAACTCGCCGATCTCGCCATTCACCTGGGCGGCGATACCATCGAAGGGCGCAACCAGCCGGGTGCGCTCCAGCGCAGCCCGGGCCACATCGATCTGGGCCTCGCTGACCTCCACGTTGACCCTGGCCGCCTGGCAGGCCGCCTGGGACGCACGGGTCTCGCCCACCGCTTTGTCAGTCACTTCTGCCGAGGCCAGCTTCTGACGATGCAACTCCTGCAGGCGCCGGGACTCACGCTGGGCTGTTTCGGCCTGAACGCAGGCCTGCCTGGCCTTGGCCTCCGCAGCCTTGGTCTGGCGCTGCGCCAACACCAGCTGCGCTGCCAGGTCATCATTCCAGAATTCCAGCAACACCTGCCCCTGCTTCACCCTGTCGCCTTCCCTGACCGGCATGCGCACGATCTGCCCACCCATAGACGGCGAAAGCCCGGAGCGCCGACAGGCCTTGACGGTGCCGGCGCGGGTATTGGCCACGCTGTCCTGCACCAATCCCCTGTCCACTTCCGCCACCAGCACCGAAACAGGTTTTGGCTGCACCAGCCACCAGACCAGCGCCGCAATGGCGCCGCCTGCGATCAGGAGGAACAGGAATATGTTTGCCCCGCGGCGCTTCATATCATTGATTCCGGAAGAAACATGGGATCACCTTCCGGCACCGCTGCTCTTCTGCTGATAATCCTTCCACATGAGGTAACCGCCGCGCAGCACCTTGATGTTCTCGCGGCCGGCCAGCCTGAGGACGAAATAGGCTCTGGAGGAAGACAGGCCCGTGTCGCAGTAAAGCACCACGGATTTGCCGGTGGGAATCTCGTCGCGGCGTTCCAGAATCTGCCGCCATTCGATGTTCATGGCGCCGGGAATGTGCCCGGCACCGAAACGTTCGGCATTGCGGACATCGACGAAAACGACATCCCTGGTGTCGATAGATGCGAGCTGTTCTGGCGTGATGGCGCCGTCAGCGTATTCGGCAAACGTCAGATACGTCTGTATCGCTTCGAGAGCGGGATCCTCTTCGTTTGCCTGTACCAAAGCACACAGTGCCAGCAGCGCACCCATAATCAATAATTTCATATTGCTTTTCCCGTCGCCCGATCAGCATCTGTATCCAAGTATAGAGCATCCCGCAGATCAGACCCACGGCATGTGCGCCCGGCACCCCCGGCCAGGCGGTGGCGGACAGCAGCATCTGGCCACCCGTCAGCTCGATGACCACCTTGGCGGCAAAGCCCAGCCCGGTGAGCAGTATCAACGGATGGCGCATCTCCTGCCATAGCCTTAGCAGGCCCACAGCCATCAGCGCGTTCAATATGCCCGACAGACCGCAATAGTATGCCAATGACGGCTGCCCCCACCAGATCCACGCATCTACCGCCAAACTTGCCGCCAGCAGAATCGAAAACAGCTGATTCCCCATCTGCCTCTCGAACAGAAAGCCCAACAGCATGAGTGCGCCGACATCCCACAAGGCATGAGCCCCGTCGCTGTGTACCCAATGGCCGGTGATCAGGCGCCACCATTCTCCTTCGGCAATCGCCAGCCGGTCGAACACCCAGGCTTCCGGCGCAGCCCCCAGAAGCCAGTAGATGCCAATGGCCACCAGGGTAAGCAACAAGGTCCGCCACGGCAGCCTGAAGCTGCCATGGCGAACCATTAATTGATGTTCGGTGAACATCAACCGGCCTGCACACC
>DTXR01000290.1 GCA_012962365.1 Chromatiaceae bacterium
CCGCGAAGCCGGGCTCCAGTTCTGAGGATTGGATAATGGCAAATTATGAACAAAACGCCGGCGATGATTTCATTGAGAAACTGGTTGCCGTAAACCGCGTCGCCAAAGTGGTAAAGGGTGGCCGACAGTTCGGTTTCTCGGCCCTGGTAGTCGTTGGAGACGGCGATGGAAAGGTGGGTTTTGGCATGGGCAAGGCGAAAGAAGTGCCTGTTGCTATCCAGAAAGCGATGGAAACCGCACGTCGCAACATGAGAAATATCAAGCTGGCCGACGGTACCCTGCAGTATCCAGTTGTTGGTCGTCATGGCGCGGCCAAGGTATACATGCAGCCTGCATCTGACGGTACCGGCATCATCGCTGGTGGCGCCATGCGTGCGATCTGTGAAGCGGCTGGCGTACACAATGTGTTGGCCAAGTGTATTGGCAGCAACAACCCAATCAACGTGGTTCGTGCCACCATGAATGGCTTGGCTGACATGGTCAGCCCGGAAGATGTTGCTGCCAAGCGTGGCAAGACTGTAGAAGAAATACTGGGGTGATACCGTGGCTGAATCAAAATTGATGAAAGTGAAACTGGTGCGCAGCATGAACGGTCGCCTGAAAAGTCACAAGGCTTGCGTGCGCGGCCTGGGATTGCGCCGCATGCATCAGGTTGTCGAGGTGGAGGATACGCCAGCAACCCGTGGCATGTTGAACAAAGTATCCTATATGGTACAGCTCGTGGAGGACGCATAAGATGCGCCTGAATACACTCAAGCCGGCAGACGGCAGCAAAACTGACAGGAAACGTGTCGGCCGTGGTATCGGCAGTGGTCTGGGTAAGACCTGTGGTCGCGGCCACAAGGGACAGAAGTCCCGTTCCGGTGGTTTCCACAAGGTCGGATTCGAAGGCGGCCAGATGCCTTTGCAGCGTCGCCTGCCCAAAGTGGGTTTTCGTTCCCGCAAGGCTAAGTACACCGCCGAGATTCGCCTGGACGAACTGGGCAAGGTGGAAGGTGATGTGGTAGATATGAATGCGCTTTATGACGCCGATATCCTGCCCCGCACCATGAAGCGTGCCAAGGTCATTCTTTCCGGCGAACTCAATCGGGCAGTGACCGTCAAGGGATTGCGTGCGACCAAAGGCGCACGTGCCGCCATCGAAGCGGCTGGCGGCAAGGTAGAGGACTGATCTGACTCATGGCTCTGAATCCTGCGGCAGCTAGTGGTGTACAGCTCGGTCAATTGACCGAGTTGCGCCAGCGTTTTCTGTTTTTGCTGGGAGCGCTGATCGTTTACCGTATTGGTACCTACATTCCTGTGCCGGGGGTCAATCCTGCAGCACTGGCGGCATTGTTCGAGCAGCAGCAGGGCAGTATCCTTGGGATGTTCAACATGTTCTCCGGTGGTGCCCTGGAGCGAGCCTCCATTCTGGCACTGGGCATCATGCCGTATATCTCGGCATCGATCATCGTGCAGTTGATGACGTCAGTCGTGCCCAAACTGGAGCAGTTGAAAAAAGAAGGTGAGGCAGGACGCAGAAAGATTACCCAGTACACCAGATATGGAACAGTGGTGCTGGCAACATTCCAGGCTGTCGGAATATCCGTCGCCCTGCAGAGCCAATCATCTGGCGGGATGTCCATGGTCATGGCGCCCGGGATGGGGTTTGTGTTTACCTCGACGATTTCCCTGGTGACAGGAACCATGTTTCTCATGTGGCTTGGCGAGCAGATTACCGAGCGTGGCCTGGGTAACGGTATTTCCATGATCATCTTTGCGGGTATCGTGGCTGGCCTGCCTGCGGCTTTCGGGTCAGTGGCGGAACTGGTGCGTAATGGCGAGATGAACGCCCTGTTTGCGCTGTTCCTGTTCCTCTTGGCCGTTGGAGTAACCGCTTTCGTGGTGTTCGTGGAAAGAGGTCAGCGACGCATCACCATCAATTATGCCAAGCGGCAGCAGGGCAGAAGAATGCTGGCGGCACAAAGCAGCTTCTTGCCGCTGAAACTGAACATGGCGGGCGTTATCCCGCCGATATTTGCATCCAGTATCATCCTGTTCCCGACGACGTTGGCGCAGTGGGCGGGCAATACACCGGACATGCGCTGGTTGCAGGATATCGTGGCCAAGTTGTCACCGGGAGAGCCGATTTATGTGGCGCTGTACGCAGCGGCCATTATTTTCTTCTGCTTTTTCTATACGGCACTGGTGTTCAATGCCCGGGAGACTGCAGACAACC
>DTXR01000291.1 GCA_012962365.1 Chromatiaceae bacterium
AATTGGAAGATTCCAAGTCCGATATCGGCTGGGGTAGCCAAATCCGCTCTTATGTGCTGGATCAGTCACGCATCAAAGACTTACGCACCGGCGTGGAAACCGGCAATACCCAGGCCGTGCTCGATGGCGGCCTGGACATGTTTATCGAGGCCAGCCTGAAAAGCGGTCTCTGATTCGAAGCAGAAAGAGAACCCATGAACGATACTACCCAGGACGAACACAAGCTCATTGCCCATCGCCGTGAGAAGCTGCAGAGCAAACGGGAGCAAGGCGTGGCCTTTCCCAACGATTTCCGGCGGGAGGATCTCGCAGAGGATCTGAACCGTGAGCTGGGCGACAAGACCAAGGAGGAGCTGAAAGAGCTGGATCGCCAGGCCAGCGTGGCAGGGCGCATCATGGCCAAGCGCGGTCCTTTCCTTGTCATTCAGGACATGAGTGGCCAGATCCAGTTCTACGTGGATCGCAAGGGACTGCCGGCGGCGCTTCTGGAAGAGATCAAGACCTGGGATATCGGGGATATCGTGGGTGCTCAGGGGCCGGTGCACAAATCCGGCAAGGGCGACCTGTATGTGAACATGAAGCAGGCAGTGCTGCTCACCAAGTCACTGCGTCCATTGCCGGAGAAATGGCATGGTCTGCAGGACACGGAGCTGCGCTATCGCCAGCGCTATCTCGATCTCATCATGAATCCCGAGTCGCGCAATATCTTTGTTTTGCGCTCGAAGATAATCGACTACATCCGCCGTTTCCTGGTCGATCGGGGCTTTCTGGAGGTGGAAACACCCATGATGCAGGTGATTCCCGGTGGTGCCACGGCGCGCCCTTTCGTCACCCATCACAATGCCCTCGATTTGCCTCTGTACCTGCGTATCGCACCGGAGCTGTATCTGAAGCGCCTGGTTGTGGGCGGATTCGAGAAGGTTTTCGAGATCAACCGTAACTTCCGTAACGAAGGCTTGTCCACACGCCACAATCCCGAATTCACCATGCTGGAATTCTACGAGGCCTATGCGGATTATCATCATCTCATGGATCTCACCGAAGCCATGCTGCGGGGAATCGCTAAAGACCTTATCGGTAGCGCGGTGATCGAATCCCAGGGCGATACCTATGATTTCGGTAAGCCGTTCACGCGCATGACGGTCAAGGAATCCATCCTGCATTTCAATCCCGACATTCCCGAATCAGACCTGGATGATCGGGAAAAGGCGGCAGCTCAGGCCGAGCGTCTGGGCGTGGATGTGAAGCCAGGCTATGGCTTGGGCAAGATCCAGATCGAGATCTTCGAAAAGACGGTCGAGCACAACCTCAAGGATCCCACCTTCATTACAGCCTATCCCACAGAAGTATCGCCCCTGGCGCGCCGCAATGATGAAGACCCTTTCGTTACCGATCGTTTCGAATTCTTCGTGGGCGGGCGGGAGATTGCCAATGGCTTCTC
>DTXR01000292.1 GCA_012962365.1 Chromatiaceae bacterium
ATGGGCGTGGGAACGCCTGAAGATATCGTCGAGGCCGTAAGTCGGGGGATCGACATGTTCGACTGCGTCATGCCCACCCGCAATGCGCGTAACGGCCACTTGTTTACCCATGAGGGCATCGTGCGCATCCGCAACGCCTGTTATGCCATGGACACCGGGCCGGTCGACCCTCATTGTGACTGCTACACCTGCAGCAACTACAGCCGAGCCTATTTGCGCCATCTGCAGCGCTGCAACGAGATTCTCGGGGCGCGCCTGAATACCATCCACAATCTGTATTATTATCAGAAGCTCATGGCGGATCTGTGTGAGGCCATCGCCGCTGACAGGCTGGCGTCATACCGCAAGGAATTCTATGCGGCCAAAGGCCTGCCGATTCCCGCCCTGTAAGGAGAAACTGTCGTGACCCAGGAATTCAATGACTCACCCGAGCCCGGCTGGGGATTGCCGGCCACCTTGAAGATCATCGCCGCCATCGTCGTGATGATCATTACCGGTGGCGCCATCCTGTATGTGCTGGACATACTTACCCTCGATACGTTCAAAACCCTGTCGATCAAAACAGCGCTGGTAGGCGGTGTATTGATAGTGGCTGGTCTGGTGTTGGGGTTGTTGGCGCGAAGTAAAAACTGAACCTGGCTTGAGACGCCCTTGATACCGTCCGCATTAGCGCCTATTTTTAAAATATAGGCTTAAGAAAAGGAGGTGTCGTAGTGAGCATGCAGATTCAATCCCCGGTATTTGAAGCGGGGAAAGCCATCCCAGGTATCTATACCTGTGATGGAGATGATATTTCTCCACCGCTGCAATGGGCGGCTGTTCCAGCAGGAACCCGCAGCCTTGCGCTCATCGTCGATGATCCTGATGCTCCAGATCCTGCGGCGCCAAAAATGGTGTGGGTGCATTGGGTGCTCTACAACCTGCCACCTGATTCCGCCGGGTTACCCGAAGCCGTGACTGAGCTACCGACAGGCACACAGGAAGGTGTCAACGACTGGCAACGTACCGGTTACGGCGGTCCTTGCCCGCCCATCGGGCGTCATCGCTATTTCTTCAAGCTCTATGCGCTGGATACGGAATTGCCAGATCTGGGAAAACCCACGAAAGATCAGCTGCTCCAGGCCATGCAGGGTCATGTGATCGAAGATGCGGTGCTCATGGGAACCTATTCCCACTGATCGGATGAAAGGGACTCATGGCTGTTACCAACAATGAAATAGCGGTCATTTTCAATCGTATTGGCGATATTCTCGAGATTCAGGGGGAAAATCCTTTTCGTGTGCGTGCCTATCGCAATGCCGCACGCATGGTGCAGGGGCTTTCCAGCAGTCTGGCGGAAATGGTGGAGCAAGGCGAATCTCTCGAAGCCCTACCCACCATTGGCAAGGATCTGGCCGCCAAGATCCGTGAGATCGTCACCACGGGTTCTCTACGCAAGCTCCGGCAGCTGGAAACGTCTGTTTCACCAGGCGTAGTCGATTTGCTTAAGGTGCCGGGGTTGGGTCCAAAACGCCTGAAACTGCTGCGTGACTATCTGAATATTCATGATGTGAATGAGCTGGAAAATGCAGCGCGCCAGGGGCTGGTGCGGCAACTGCCCGGTTTCGGGCAAAAGACAGAACAGAATATCCTGCGCGAGCTGCAGGATCTGCAGCATCGCGTCCGGCGTTTTCTGTGGGCCGAAGTGGAGGATATTGCGGAACAGCTGGTGACCTACCTGCGCAAACAGCCCGGCGTGAAGAAGGTGGAAATGGCCGGCAGTTACCGTCGCCGCAGGGAAACTGTGGGCGACCTGGATATCCTGGTCAGCGCGGCGAAGGATTCGAAGGTGATGGATGCCTTTACCGCTTTCGAAGCGGTTGAACGGGTGATCTCCAAGGGACATACACGTTCAACTGTCGTATTGCGCACGGGATTGCAGGTGGACTTGCGTGTGGTGCCGCAGGTCAGCTTTGGCGCGGCCTGGCATTATTTTACCGGCAGCAAGGCGCACAATATTGCCGTGCGGGTGATGGGTGTACAGCGGGGCCTGAAGGTCAACGAGTACGGCATCTTCGACAAACGGGGCAAGCGCATTGCTGGGCGCACAGAAAAGGAAATCTACGATCAGATGGAGTTGCAATGGATGGAGCCCGAGCTACGCGAGCAGCGGGGCGAACTGGAAGCCGCTGCGGCAGGCCGGCTGCCAAAGCTGGTCGTCGGAAGCGACCTGCGGGGTGATCTGCATTGCCACACCACGCGCAGTGATGGTCAGAACTCTATGGAAGCCATGGCGAACGCGGCCAAGACATTGGGTCATGACTATCTGGCCATCACCGAGCACAGCCTACACCTGCGGGTGGCGCGGGGGCTTGCTGCCGATGACCTGTTGGCGCATTGCGAGGCCATCGACAGGCTCAACGGGAAGCGGAAAGGCATCCGTCTGTTGAAAGGGGTGGAAGTGGACATCCTCGAAGATGGCTCTCTGGACATGCCCGATCACGTGTTGCAAAGGCTGGATATCTGCCTGGGCGCCATTCATTTTGCTTTTGGGCTGTCTGAGCAAAAACAGACCGAGCGGGTTATTCGCGCCATGGATAATCCGAATGTCAACATCCTGGCGCATCCCACGGCACGGCTTATCGGCAAACGTTCTGCCTGCCGTCTGGACATGGAGCAGGTCATGGATGCGGCGTTGGAACGGGGATGCTATCTGGAGCTCAATTCACAACCTCAACGGCTGGATCTGAATGATGTGTACTGCCGTATGGCGAAAGAACGTGGACTCAAGGTGGTGATTTCCACAGATGCCCATAGCACCGGCCAACTGGGCTATTTGCGCTATGGTGTCGCGCAGGCACGGCGGGGCTGGCTGGAAAAAGGGGATGTGCTCAACACCAGGGGGCTGACATCCCTGCTCAAGATGTTGCAGCGTTGAGTCTTTGCATCAGTTCCTGCTCCAACTGCTCCCTGTTCACAAACAGGAGGGTTCGCAGACCCCGAGACTGCGCCCGCTCGACGTTTCCCGGCGAGTCATCGATAAAAAGTATTTCCCCGGGCACCACGCCCAGCTTTTCCGCGACCTTGTCAAAAACTTCCGGATCACGTTTTCCCATGCCAAGATAGTAGCTGTTGAAAACCACATCGAAATGATCAAAAAAATGATCTCGGGCTTCCAGTTCATCCAGCCAATTCGTCTGGTCGCTGAGTATGCCCACGCGATAACCCTGATGTTTCAGGTCGTCGACGATATCCAACATCCAGGGTCGCAACCGGAAGCGTTGCAATATTTCATTGCGCAGGGCTGATGTGTCAGCAGTGATTCCGTATCTGTGTCGCAATAGTTGCCAAAACTGCTCTTCGGTTCCCCCGCCCAACAGATAGCGGCTCTCGTAGACGGCATCCATTGCGGGTTCCAGCAAGGAACCGGGCTTCAGCCCGTTCTTTCTGGCAATCTCCGCGAGTCCGTCGCGAAAACCCTCATCGGCAAGCACGCCACCAAAGTCGAAAAGAATGGTTGAGATATCAATGCCAGTGTCATTCATGGTGTGGTGGAAGTGATCAAAAATCTATCCTGATTTCGCCCAGCAGGTCGGTGCGGAGCACTTTGATCCCGGCGTTTTCCATTCGCCGGATAACTTCTGCCGATGGGTAGCCTCGGATATTGTTCCGGTTCACTGAAATGATGGCCTGAAGTGGGTGAATCCTGTCGATGAAAGCTGGGCTGCTGGCATCCGCCGCACCGTGGTGCCCGACTACCAGAACATCAATGCGGGATGGCAGGTGCTTGCTCATCAGCAAAGCCTGCTCCACCTTTTTGTCGGCATCTCCCATGACCAGTATCTGCCTGCCTTTTGCCTCCAGAAGCAGTACCAGGGAGTGCCGGTTCAAATTGTTGCCTGTAAAATGTTCTGGCCAGAGAAATGTCAGCGTTATTCCCTGCCAGATGAATGTCTTTCCGGCACCAATTGTCCGCCTGTGAGGATCATGGAGAAGTGCTTCATTGACCCAGCGGGTAAGGTCTGGCCTGACATCCTTTGGCAAGGGGTGGCCGCTGTAGAGCACAGGTGTTTCGGGAAAGGCCTCGCGCAGACGAAAATAACCGCCTGCGTGATCCGGGTGCAAGTGGGTCAAGATCAGGTAATCCAGATGCTTTATGCCCAGATTCTGGAGACGATCCAGTACGTGGCGAGCCATGCCCGGATGCCCTGTGTCGATGAGTATGCCCCGGTCTTCCTGTTTGAGCAGCAGGGCCTGGCCTTCGCCTACATCCAGCGCAATCAGACTGAGGGCAGCCTGGGTGGGCAGTGCAAGGCAAAGTAGCAATAAACAGAACAGATGCTTCATCTTCGCGTACCGAAAAATGCGGCTGCCGCCCCGCCCAGGCTGGCGAGCACATTGAGTCCTACATCCCGCCAGTCACCGACCCGGTCGGGCAGCGCCCATTGCAGCGCTTCATCCAGCCCGGCGCCCGCCACGGCGACAGCCAATGCAGTCAGGGGAGAAAACAGCAGCATGGAGGCAAAGCCGAAACTGCCGAACAGAATGAAATGCAGACGTTCTTCAACAAGGGGCAGGCTCAGGGGAAGCAGGATGAACAAGGGAACCAGCCATAGCAGGTGCCAGATCAGCCAGGTTTTTTTCTGTGCGCGATACCAGGCAACAAGACCGCCCAGCAGGAGCAATGAAAAAAAACCGAAAAGCAGTGCCAGGCTTGTTGAGGACAAAGCAGATTTCATCATCCGTTGCAGCGGCCGGCCATAGGTTGAAAAAAGGGGGATCAACAGCGCCAGCAGCAGCCAGAACCACAGAACGCTGTTTTTTCGGGAGTCGGCTAGTCGCATAGATCCAAGAGTCCGGGTAACAGGCCCGAACAAGCAACTGCTATTGACATTGGGCCCGGAGATGCCATGTTATAAGAACGAGGTGCAATAACCAAGAGGATCAGGGGTATGACGATTTCATGGGTACTGGCTGCAGATAGCAGCTACGCAAAAATCCTACAGTCTGATGGCCGGACGGCTCCCTTAAATTTGCTTGAAGAGCGAGAACATCCGGACGCACGTAGAAAGAATGCCGATCTCTACAGTGATAGTGCAGGGCGCAGTTTTGACAGTGGGGGACACGGGCGTCATGCCATGGAACCTGGAACCGATGCAAAAACGACTGAAGCACAGCGTTTCGCCCGGGAATTGTGTGAGAAGTTGCGTGCTGCTGCCTTGCAGGGTGAGTACGAGAAACTCTACATACTGGCAGCACCGGCCTTTCTGGGTATCCTGCGTGAATGCCTGGCTGAAAATGTGAAATCGCGTATTGCGGGTGAAATCTCCAAGGATGTTGCCAGACAGACTGCAGAGGAAATTCGAGACAAACTTCCGGATTTTCTTTAACCTGACCGGCAAAGGCCCACCGAGACAGGTGTATGGTTGGATACATGTCCCGGCTAAGTCGATCGCTCCAGGGGATTGAGACGGGGACGCTGATGGCATTGTTTCGGCCGAGGCCGGAGTTTCAGCTTGCCGCCAGACTGTTTCTCAAAGTATTGGCGCTGATTTACTTCGCGGCCTTTGTCTCGATTGCTGCGCAGATTGCCGGCCTGGCAGGGCCGGATGGCATACTGCCTTTCGATGTGTATCTGGAGAATGCCTGGCAGGTATTGGGCTATCAGGCGTGGTTGAAGGTGCCCACGCTGTTTTGGTTGAATGCTTCAGATATGGCATTGCAGGCGGCGGCATGGGCGGGTGCAGCTTTTGCTGTATTGCTGTTGCTGGGTCGCTGGCCGCTGTTCTCCCTGATTGCAATGTTTGTGCTTTATCTGTCCCTGTACAGGGCAGGGCAGGTGTTCATGAACTTTCAATGGGACACACTGCTGCTTGAAGCTGGTCTGCTTGGCGTGTTTCTGCAGCTCAGTCCAAGTGCGCTGGTGCTGTTCCTTTTCCACTGGCTGCTGTTCCGTCTGCGTTTCATGTCCGGTGTTTTCAAGCTGGTAAGTGGTGACCCTTCCTGGGCCGGTTTTACTGCGCTGGACTACTACTTCGAGACCCAGCCCTTGCCCCATATCGGCGCCTGGTATGCGCACCAGCTGCCGGTGTGGTTGCATCACGTTGGTGTTGGCTTCACCTTCTTTACTGAGTTGCTGGTGCCTTTTTTCATCTTCCTGCCACGGCCTTTTCGTCTGACAGCCGTTGCCGTCACGCTGTTCATGCAGGGAATGATTCTGGCGACCAGTAACCACAATTTCTTCAATTTGCTGACCATCGCTCTCTGTATCCTGCTGTTGGACGAAAAGGCCATTCGCCGGGTTCTGAGGAAGAAAGACAATGGCGAATCGCGCGTGCCACCCGATCTACCGGGTCTGGTGCATAGATTGGCACTGAGCGCTCTGGCGGTGCTGTTGCTCTTCGCTAGTACGACCGGTTTGTTCACGCTGGCTACCGGTCAGCATCTGCCATCGGAGCCGGTTCGGCGGTTGGTACAAGGCTTTGGTGTGGGTGCCGTTTATCATGTGTTTCCCACCATGCAGATGACCAGGCAGGAACTGATCGTGGAAGGTTCGCACGATGGAAAGCAGTGGAAGGAATATACTTTCAGCTACAAGCCCCAGGCACTGGACAAACGGCCCGCCTATGTCGTGCCCCATCAGCCGAGATTGGACTGGATGATGTGGTTTGTCCCTACGCAACATCCTGTGCAGATGGCCTGGTTCGGTGAATTCCTGGCCGGGCTGAAACGTGGCTCGCCAAGGATCCTCGCATTGCTGGACAACAATCCCTTTCCGGGGACGCCGCCCCCTTTCTTGCGCGTAACGGCTTGGAGATACCGTTTCAGTACAGCTGACGAACGAAAAGAAAGCGGCGAATGGTGGCAGCGGGAATACATCGGCATCTTCCCTTTTGTGCCGCCACGAAAACCATAAATACAGAGACAGGTCAGCATTCTTCCTGCGCGTCTTCTACTACTGATACCAGACAGCCGTCCCTCAAGCGGGTGTGAATACGCTGCCCCGGGGTAGTGTCGGAATAGCGGGCAATGACGCCGCCTGTTTCTGCATCGGTGGTGATGGAATAACCCCTGCCCAGGGTGTTCAGCGGACTGACTGCCTGCAACTCTCGGGCAAGTCCACTGAATTGCAGCTTTCTCCTTGAGAGCAGGTGCTGCATGTTGTGCAGCAATTTGTGCTGTTTGTGGGCTATTTTTTCCCTGAGCATCCTGAGTTGGTGAGTCGGGGTGAGCAGTTGCAGCCGCTTGGTCAGTTGGGTGTAGTGCTGGCGTTGCTGAGCCAGTTGGTGCTGCATGGCGCGTTCCAGGCGCTGACCGAGATCATCCAGCAACTGCTGCTCCTGTTGCAGTTGCCGGCGGGGGTGTAGGATCTGCAGCTTGTGGCCGATATGTGCAAGGTGCTGCCGGTATTCCTGCAACCTGCGCCTGATGGTGTTGTCCAGACGTTGCCGCAGTTCCTGCAGGCGCAGCAGCAATTGTTCCTGGTTCTGTGTCGCCAACTCGGCAGCCGCCGATGGCGTTGGCGCACGGCGATCGGCGACGAAATCGGCGATGGTAAAATCCACTTCGTGACCCACTGCAGAGATGACGGGTGTGTCCAAAGCGGCGATTGCCCGTGCCAGGTTTTCGTCATTGAAAGCCCACAGGTCTTCCAGAGAGCCGCCGCCGCGGGTCAGGATAAGCAGGTCACAGTCACCGCGCCGGTCGGCCAGTTCAAGTGTGTGGGTAATTTCTTCCGCCACATTGTCGCCCTGCACCAGGGTGGGGTAGATGACCACCGGCAGGGCTGGAAAGCGGCGTTTCAGAATCTGCAGGATATCCCGCACCGCCGCGCCTGTGGGTGAGGTAATGATGCCAATGCAACGGGGGAAGGCGGGCAGTGCTTTCTTGCGGCGGGCATCGAACAGGCCTTCCCGCTCCAGTTTGGTCTTCAGTTCTTCGAAGGCCCGTTGCAATGCACCTTCACCGGCCGGTTCCATGTGCTCCACGATGAGCTGGAAATCGCCCCGGGCCTCGTAAAGACTGATGCGGGCGCGAATCAATACCTTGTCGCCATCTTTGGGTTGAAAACGTAGCAGTTGGCGCTTGTTGCGGAACAGCGCGCAACGTACCTGGGCGTGGGCGTCTTTCAGGGAGAAGTAGCTGTGGCCGGAGCGGGGCGTCGCCAGGTTGGAGATTTCGCCTTCCACCCACAGTAGAGGGAAGCTGCCTTCCAGCACGGCCCGTATTTCAGCATTGAGGCGCGAAACGGACCAGATATCCCGGGTTGATGAGGTAAATTTGGGCATTGTCGCAGAGAGTGTCTGGGAAATTGGCCGTTCAGTTTAGCGCGCATCCGCAAAATTTTATATAATTGATCGATTAAGCAGAGGGCTGCTTTGAAAATTGGTCGTTCTGTCCTTGTGCGGGATCCATAAGTGTATAAAAACATTGGATTTCGACAATGGGCGAAGTGATGGTCAAACGGTATTTCGAGTTGCCCGGTATATTCCGTACTTTGCCTCACAGCCCGGACTTGATTGATATGCGATTTTCTCAGACACAGGAAGCACTCACTTTTGACGATGTACTGCTGGTCCCCGCCCGCTCGGAGGTGCTGCCCAAGGATGTGGCCCTGAATACGCAGCTGACTCGGGGAATTGCCCTGAATATTCCGCTGGTATCTGCAGCCATGGATACGGTGACGGAAGCGCGCCTTGCCATCGCCATGGCGCTGTATGGCGGCATAGGTATCATCCACAAGAATATGACCGCAGAAGAGCAGGCGGCCCAGGTACGCAAGGTCAAACGTTACGAGAGTGGCATCATCGTCGATCCCATCACCGTTTCACCGGATACCAGCATTGCCGACGTCATGGAGCTGACCCGGGCCAATAGAATTTCAGGGGTGCCCGTGGTGGATGGCACTGACCTGGTGGGCATCGTCACTGCCCGTGATCTGCGTTTCGAGAGCCGTCGCGCCGAACCTGTTTCTTCCATCATGACGCCAAAGGAACGTCTGATTACGGTGAAGGAAGGCGCGCCGAGGGAAGAAGTGATCTCCAAGCTGGGCGAGCACCGCATCGAAAAACTGCTGGTGGTCAATGATGCCTTTCAGCTGCGCGGCATGATCACCGTGAAAGACATCCAGAAAGCTAAGGATTACCCCGAAGCCTGCCGGGACGACAAAGAACGCCTGCGCGTAGGTGCCGCCGTTGGCGTGGGTGAGGGCACCGATGAGCGCATCGCGGCGCTGGTGGAAGCCGAGGTGGACGTGGTCGTGGTCGATACCGCACACGGACATTCCCGGGGCGTTCTGGATCGCGTCGCCTGGGTGAAAAAGAACTACCCGGATCTGCAGGTCATCGGCGGCAATATCGCCACCGGTGCAGCGGCACTGGATCTGGTCGAGGCCGGTGCCGACGCGGTGAAGGTGGGTATCGGTCCCGGTTCCATCTGCACCACCCGCATCGTGGCCGGTGTGGGCATGCCCCAAGTGACTGCTGTTGCCAACGTCGTGGAAGCGCTCGAAGGCACGGGTGTGCCCGTTATTGCTGACGGTGGCCTGCGCTATTCCGGTGATATCGCCAAGGTGATCGTTGCCGGCGCTCATTCGGTAATGGTAGGCGGCCTGTTCGGCGGCACGGACGAATCACCCGGTGAAGTGGAAATCTTTCAGGGCCGTTCCTACAAGACTTATCGGGGCATGGGCTCATTGGGTGCCATGGCATCCCAGCATGGTTCCAGTGATCGTTATTTTCAGGAAGATACCAAAGAAGCCGACAAGTTGGTGCCGGAAGGTATAGAAGGGCGTGTACCTTACAAGGGAGCGCTGGTGAATGTGATTACCCAGCTCATGGGTGGGGTACGCGCCAGTATGGGCTACACCGGTTGTGCCACCATCGAAGACATGCGCACCAAGCCTGAGTTTATTCGCGTCACCGGCGCAGGGATGCGCGAATCCCATGTCCATGACGTGCAGATCACCAAGGAAGCGCCCAACTACCGCCGTGATTGATCTAGCGCCCGAAGAGTCGCCGGGTTAATAAAAGC
>DTXR01000293.1 GCA_012962365.1 Chromatiaceae bacterium
CCAGCTCCCGAAAAGGTTCCAGCAGATCTCCCGTGTGGAGCGTTACTCTGTCCGAAAGCGCGTGCATTTCCTTGTTCTTATGTGCCAAAGCAACTGCTTCCACCGAGAGGTCACTGGCGAAGACATTGGCGTTTTCAATCGCCTTGGCAATTGCCAGAGCCACATTTCCAGCTCCGGTGCACACATCAATTACGTTGGGTTGCTTTCCGTCACCCCATTCTTTCAAGATGTCTATGGCACAGCTGGCCAACAACTCCGTCTCCTTGCGTGGAATCAGTGCTTCGGGGCCCGCAATCAGATCCATACCCATAAAAGACTGTCTACCCGAAATGTGCGCCAGAGGTATCCCTTGCAAACGCGTTTCGATAAATGTTTTCAGCTTTTTAGACTCATGCTCGCTAAGCTCAGGCAACTCCCTTTTTGTAGCGGCCTCTACGGACAGAGGCTCACCAGCTGCCAACATCCATAACGCTTTCAAGGTTGTTTCCGGTGTCTCTTCGGGCTTGTCGGGCAACAGCCGCAAATCATCGGAAATGTATTCGAGTAGCTCGCCGAATAACCGTTTTTGATTCATGAAAGATCCTTTTTGCTAATTTTTCCCGTGTTAGTTTTTGGCAGGGAATCTACAATTTCGATGTACTTTGGCACCATGAAATTTTCCAGCTTCTCTACGCATACCTTACGAATCTCCCGCATGGATAGTTTGCCTTCCTGTTCCGGTACCACAAAACATTTGATGGCCTGCCCTAGCGTCTCATCAGGCACCCCAATAACAGCGACTTCCCTGACCCCATCAACACCGAAAATCACATTCTCCACTTCCAGAGGACTGACCTTTTCCCCGCGGGTTTTGATGATGTCATCACTTCTGCCTCTGAAGTACAAATCACCATCCTCATCAATGGTGAACCAGTCTCCAGTGCATAGCAGCTTTTCACCTGGTAGCTCAGAATCGAGCAAAGCTCTTTCCGACAGCTCCTTCTCCCTCCAATACCCTAACATCAGGTGTGTTCCTCGAACATGAAGAATACCGGTTTCACCTGGTGCCACAGGTTTACCCCTCTCATCCAGCACACATACCTCAGTCCCCGGAATGGCTTTTCCCACGGAACCAGGCTTTACGTCGATAAGCTCAGGTTCCAAATAACTTACACGCTTGCATTCGGTCAAACCATACATCTTATAAATGAGGGCGTTGGGAAAGATTTCCTTCAGCGCAGGTATCTGCCCGGCAGGTAATGCCGCTGCAGTATTGGTCACTCTTTGCACGGAAGGAAAGCTCAGTGATTCACGATGATGCATGGAAATCAACATGGCATAGATAGTTGGTACAGCGGGAAATACCGTGACCTCATGTTCACGAATGCGTTCGAATATTACCGCCGGATAGGTAAAGGAGCGCTCCATCACCAACGTCGCCCCAAGTTGCACACTCATGAAAAGCTGGTACAACCCATAATCGAAGGCAAGCGGCAACATCAGCAAAATTCGGTCCTGCTCCGATAGGCGCAAGTATTCAATCAAGCTGCCGAGAACAAAGGTCATTGACAAGTGGGTATGCATCACCCCTTTAGGGTCACCGGTACTGCCAGACGTGTAAATCAGCGCTGAAAGATCCTTCTGGATCACCCCGCTGTTTTCTTGCATCCCCGTTTCTGTACTTACAGCATCGGTAAACGGGATGAGGCCTGGTTGCTCGAGAGAAGCCGCGTTTCCCGAACAAATCACACAGCATATGGATTCGGCATTTTCCAGCGCGGGAATAAACACTCTATACAGATGCGCATCAGTGATAAGCGCCTTGGCCTGGGAGTCGTTCAGGATATAAGACAACTTGTCCCGCTTTGTCTGCGGATTGACGACTACAAAAACACCGCCTACTGCCAATACAGCATAGATGGACACGGCACAGGCGAGGGTATTGTCCATGAAAATGACACAACGATCACCTCGAGTTACTCCCTGCTTCCGCAGGAACGCTGAAAGGCTTCTCACCATCCCAGCCATTTCGCCATAAGTTACTTCTTGCCCCTCCACCACGATGGCTGTCTTGTGAGGAAGCCTGTCCGCCGAGAGAAAGAGCCCTTCATGCATCAAACGCTGTGGCTGTATAACTTCCATACGCTCAGCTCCTGATCAAGCCAGTCTGGAGAAGCCGAGGAGATTTGATGCCCACGTCAGCGTGAGGCAGGCTACTGGCATTTTCCTGCAACATCGGCACTCACTCTTGCTGTTTTCTTTCTATGAAAGCGACGATTTTGTTCACGGAATCCAGATTGTCAGGAATCATCTCGTCGTCCTTGATTTTGATACCAAACTCATCCTCGACAAAGAAAATGATCTCCAATATACCCGTTGAATCGAGTATTCCTTGGTCCAGAAATGAATCATCGTTGTTCAATTCCGATTGGTCATCGGTGAACAAATAATTTTCTAGAATAAATCCTCTTATTTTTTCTTCGCTAGACATTTTCCCTTCCAGGTAAGCAAGTAAAATGGCGCGAAAACCTGCCGCGCCCCCCTTGGGCAACCTCTGGTCAAGTCAATACCGAACATTCCGGGAGCACTTGATGCACCAATGTGGTTGCCCCACACCATTGGACTCAATAACAGCATTGATTTTGACGGGAAAGGTCGCGTCATTCACGTGCAAGCATCGAAAGAATATCCCTGTACAAACATCTTATCAAGCAACATCGTCGACAATATCCCGACAAAAGCCATATTGTCAGAAAAACCGATAACCCGGCCAGTCGCACACTTCCTGATCAGTTTCTCTACCGCAGCGGGATTAAAATAACCGGCCGCACCCAGGGCATTTTCACTGAGCAAATCCATTACCCAGTCAACAGCCTTGCCATCATGAAAGAAAGACTGGCTGTCAGGCGCCCGATAGGGCTGTTTATTGCGCTGACGTATGCTTTCCGGAATCAGCCCGCGCATGGAATGCTTGAGTAGGTACTTTTCGTTGAGAACACGGATCTTGTAGCGTGGGGGAATGTTGGCCGCAAATTCCATGACACGATGATCCAGAAAAGGGAAACGCCCTTCGATGGAATTGGCCATGGCCATTCTGTCGCCTTGGGAGTTCAGCAGATAGCCCGCCAGCAAGGTATGATTTTCGACATACTGGTCTCGATTCAAAGGTTCCCAGTTGTTGATGGCTGCTGGCAAGATACGCAGAATAGATTCAAACGTCACCTTGTCCGCTACCGCTTGCCGCATCTCATGGGAAAAGAACTTCCAGCTACGCTGAGTAGTCGTCCAACGTGGTACATGAGCGAAGAAAGGCTGGTTGATATACTCCATGCCCTGCCTGAAAAATTGGGTGCCGAAAGCACCACCTGATGTTGGTGAATACTTCAGATAAGGATACAGCCTATTCAGTATCTGCGGTCGCAATTTGGAATCAGGAAAGCGGTGGCAGAACCTGCGGATCTTCGCTTCCTTGAAGATGTCATAACCACCAAAGACCTCGTCGGCTCCCTCTCCTGTGAGCACCACTTTGTAGCCGTTTTCTCGCACATGCTGTGACAACAGCATGAGAGGCGCCGGGGCAGTCCGCAAAATGGTAGACTCTGCATGCCAGATCACTCTGGGGAAGATTCTTCCAATATCCTTGCGCGTACAGGTCACATGGGTATGATCCGTTTCTAGAAAGGAGACAAGCTCCTTCTGAAATGAACTCTCATCAAATTCCTCATCCTCAAACCCAATGGAGAAGGTGCGCAAAGCTGTATCGGTGTAATTATGTATCAGGGACGTAATTACAGAGGAATCCAGCCCGCCGCTGAGATAGGCGCCTACAGGCACATCCGAGCGCAGGCGAAGGCGCACAGAATCAATCATCAACTCTCGTAATTCTTCCGTCCAATCTTCGACGGATCGCCTAATGGAAGTCTTGCCTTGAGGAAACTCCCAGTCCCAATACCTGGTACTGCGCACATGCCCTTGTTCGATATCCAGCATGTGCCCTGGCGGCAAAGACTCTATTCCCTCAAACATACTATGAGGCTCCAGCGTAGACCAGAAGGTAAACACCTCTGCCAATGCCACCGGGTCAAGCCGACGGGGAATGGTACCCTGCGTAAACAAAGATTTGACTTCCGAGGAAAAATACAAGCGACCGGCTACTATGGTATAAAAAAGCGGTCGGATACCTGCGCGATCCCGAATCAGCAGCAAACGCTCCCGTCTGCGATCCCACAGGGCGATGGCAAATTGCCCGACAAGGTGCTGTACAAAATCCTTGCCATACTCTTCATACAGGTGAACGATAACCTCGGTATCCGAGTGGGTATAGAAACGATGCCCTTGGCGCTGGAGTTCCTCGCGCAATTCCAGAAAATTGAATATTTCTCCATTGAATACAACTTGAATGGATTCATCTTCATTGTGAATAGGCTGATCCCCACCCTCCAGGTCAATTATGCTCAAGCGCGCATGTGCCAAGCCAATGTCTTTTTCAAGAAAATAACCATAGCCATCCGG
>DTXR01000294.1 GCA_012962365.1 Chromatiaceae bacterium
CACAATCATTGTTCAGAAACAGCACACTGTCACATGCTAGTCCTGCGCCCAGCACATAGTCCAAGCCAATATTGTTTCCTGCGGAAAAACCGACGTTTTCCCCGTTTACGATCAGGGTCAGCGCCCTCCAGCTTTCTTCTTTGGCTGCCCTAGCTGTTGTTCTGGTTTGCTCTCCCCCAACAAATGTAACTTTGTTCAACAGCGTACAGTGTGACACCCAATCCTTGATGCGAACAACAGATTCATCCGTTGAGCCATTATCAACAAGCACAATAGAAAGCCGGGGATAATCATGCTCAACCAGTGAGGCAAGACAACGGACAGTATCCTTCCAACCGTTCCAATTGAGTACAATGACCGCTACTGTTGGGACAACACGGAATTTGCCACTCGGCTGCTCTCCCGCATAGGGGATATCCTGGCCCAGTTGAAGACAATCACCCATCAGTTAACAGCAGACGCCGGGCGCGCCACTACAATATATTGATAAGCAAGAAAACGCCCAACCAGCCAGCCGGTCAGTCGCTGTGCGATCCGTCCCCTCCAGCCACCAGTGTTAGTGGAGACTGCCAGTACCTGGAAGCCATTCTCGGAAAACAACGCTTCTACGTCCTTCCTCGCAAAGAAACGCAGATGACTTCTATCCAGCACCCCTCTGTCTGAATAGGAAAAAGTGTTTTTCAATATGATTCCAAAAATAACCCGCCAATAGTTGATATTTGGCAGGCTCGCTACGACCACCCCATCTTCCTTCAACCACTCTCTCAGCTTCCTGACGACACTGTAAGGATCAACAAGATGCTCCAGCACATCAGGACAGAGAATCACATCAAACGCCATCCCATCAAAGAGATTTTCCATCGCCTGGATATCGCCGATGGCAAGTCCATTGAGCTTTTTCTGCACATCAGCATCTGGCTTGCAATCCATGATATCGATACCATACACCGCTTCTGCAAAACCCTTTTCTTTTGCATAAACGAGTGTCCGGCATCCACCCGCGCCAATCTCCAGTAAGCTACCCTTCCTGTTGGACAGAGGGATAGCTTCCAGAACATCCTGGCGTACTTCCTGAAAATAACCTTCACGTTTTTCCGCATACAGTTTCTGTACAACAGCATTGCGCTTATCGTTCATTTCACTCCCCCAAACCGTACAATCCTTGCTACCAACACTCTGGCTTCTTCATCCAGGCCGATTCTCCATGCCCACCATACCGCCATCGTCATCATTATGCAGCCGACGATACCCATTGCCCACGGATTCGCAGCAAGAGCCAGGGCAAGGAACACCGACAGCAGCACTATCACAAAAGGAATCCATAATTTTGCGCCAAACCCGGAAAGTAACCCGCTCCTCCCCCCAAGCAACAAGGCGTCAGCAATCACGCGGGCAGCCCAGGCGATCGCCGCGCCGACAATGCCAAACTCGGCCACAAGCACAAACAGCAGCAGCAGGTAAGGTAGGATTTCCGCCAGATGTATCAAGGCAACGGCGCGTGGTTGTCCACTGCCCTGCAGCCGGGAGTGCGCAATTATGGCAATGCTGTTTGCCCAAAACCCCAGGATCAGTATCTGGGGAACCATCCCAGCCTCTCTGGAAAAATCGGCGTCTATCCAGATACCAAGAAACGGCTGGATGATGAAAGCAAGGGCAACCAGCAGCGGCGTAACGACCGCAAGAACCACTCCGGCGGCTCGAGCTTCCAGATACCTGTTTCTCTCCCCACTGCAGGCAGCAAAAAGCGGGAACAATGCCGCCCCCAAGCTTCCGGCCAGAACAGTCACTGGCGAGATCAAACTGTAAGGTACTGCGTAGAAGGTTACTGCTGATGCGCCAATCAAAGTGCCGATGAGTAATCTTTCCATACCCGACAGAATTGGCCCTACCACACCGCTCACAGTGATCCATCCACCATAGCGCCACAACCCCCCAACCAGACCCCTACGCCATTTCGGTGATAGTGCGTAGGGCATGATTTTGTAACATATGCCCCCCCAAGACACCAGGCTAAGCAGCCGAGCAAAAAACACTGCCATCGCCAGGTTTCCCAGATCGGGTGACAACAGCAACGCCGCACCCAAAGGCATCACCTGCAACAACAATTTCGTACCAACGCCCAACACATTGATTTCAAGAAAACGCCGCATTCCTGTCATGGCGCCGCCAAACACTCCCGCAAGCAACAACAGGATGAGAGACAGACTCACCCAAATCAGCGTTTGTTCTGCTTCCGCTCTCAGCCCGGTGGGCATCTGAACCCAATTCTCCAAGGCATACGCAACAGCAAAATAGAGTATTTCTGCCCCCAACAGACTGAGCGGAATAGCGGTCAGCAGGGCTGTCCATAGAATTGCGTGACGCTTTTCTTCGGGATTATTCTCCGTGCATGCGGCCACCTGATGGGCAACCGCACGCCCAATACCAAAATCGAAAAACCCAAAGTAACCAAGCAACAACCAGATAACGCTCAGTACACCATACCGCTCTACACCGATAACATCGATATATATTGGGATAGTCGCCAGAAGGACAATGAGAGACAAACCATGGCCGGCAAGATTATAGAATGTGTGGCGGCGGACACTCATATGAGCATCAGGGTGCTATCCCTTCTTCTGGCAACAGACTCAATATGGGCAAACTTCTTCTTTTTGTTTTCAAGTCCCGGGCAAATCCAAACATATTGATATCAAACCAGGTTCGCCTTTTTTATCTTTGGCCAGTTGCCAATAACTTTCATGATAAATCGCGGCCCATCGATCACATCCCTGCGCCACAGCTTCCCCGGTTCTGCCAGGAGTCGCCACACCCATTCAAACCCCGCAGTCCCGACCCATTCTGGCACACGTTTGACCTGGCCACTATGAAAACCGAAGGCGGCTCCTACGCCAATGGCAACAGGGACATGGAGCTTGTGGTGATTTTCCGCAATCCAGCGTTCTTGCTTCGGCAACCCCAGGCCCACCCAAAGGACATCGGGTTTTGCCTGGTTGATTCTATCGATCATGGCTTGCTTTTCTTCTGGGCTGTGTTCCCTGAAGGGAGGCGAATACATGCCTGCGATCTTGTGGCCCGGATAGTTTGATTCGAGGGTCTGCTTCAGTTTTTCCAGGGTTTCATCCGTATCGCCGAAGAAAAAACTGCTGTATCCCTTTTTATCTGCGCGCTCGAAGAAACAGTGCATCAAGTCGGCCCCCGTCACTCTGCCAGTCACCTTTTTCCCCAGGCGTCTGGCGATCCACACGGGTGCTATTCCATCGGGAACAAACAATTCTGCCTGACCCAGTATCGCCTTGAAACCCGGGTCTTCCATTGCACAATGCAATCCGTGAAAGCCGGTCACGATCATCCTTGCAGGATTTTCTCGCGGATGGGCGATCCAGTCCTCAATATAATCCACCGCCAGTGTCGTCTCTATGAGATGGACGCGGTTGCCCAGGATATCCACATTGGGCAGTTGGGCAATGGGAGGAACGGGATTGGCCATAGGTTGATTCAAGTGTCACGACAATAGGACAGTGTTGCACCGTTGTCAGGAAGCTTTCGCCTTTTCCACTTGTTGTTTTATCCAAGGATAGGTTTTTTCCAGCCCCTCTCGCAATTTCATCGATGGTCGCCAACCCAGTTTTGCTTCGTACAAGTTATTGTCAGAATTTCGCCCACGCACACCCAGCGGGCCGGGAATGTGTTTGATGGATACCTGCTTGCCTGCAATATCCATGACCATTTTGGCCAGTTCATTGATGCTGACCATTTCTTCGGAGCCGATGTTTACCGGCCCGGTCCAGTCGGAGCGGGTGAAACGCAGGGTGGCCTCAAGGCATTCGTCCACGTACATGAACGAACGTGTTTGTTCACCATCGCCCCACATTTCTATCTCGCCACCG
>DTXR01000295.1 GCA_012962365.1 Chromatiaceae bacterium
AAGAAGCAAGTTCGGACTCCTTCATCTGCGCAGCCTTGTTGCCCTGCCCGTCGACAAACACCATGGTGCCGGTAAACTTGCTGCGCCAGACGAGCTTGCAGATAAGTGGCTCTTCTTCCGCATCCAGCTGCATCCGAATCCAGCTGCCTTCTTTCATATTTCTTACACTGATGCTGTGACTGTCCTCGATGTCCGGCTCACCCTGCGCCCCTTCAGTTTCTGCTTCTGCCGTTTGAGCTGCTGCCTGTTGTTCTTCCTGGTCGACACCGCCATTTTTCAGTGCGCTGATAAAACAGGCCTGCAGTTGATTGAGCATGGAAGTGGATTTCTTCTGGTCGAAAGAGATGTAACTGAATCCCTTTTTTAGGCCGCTGATAATATCCGGGATGCTGGACAGTAATTTCTGCCTGTCAATCTGTCCGGCGTTCTTACCCATATACATTGTCAGCAACTTGGCAAGATTGACAGCTTTTTTCCAGTTGGCGCCCTCTTCCCCTTCTCTCAGAAGCAGGATAGTCATGAGTTTTTTCCAGGGCTTCTCCAATATCTCTCTTGCAGCCCCAGGCAGGTAGGCAACACCCAACTCGTGCAGGACTTCCTCCACACGACGCTGTGCCACTTCCAGTTTCTCTTCTCCGGACACGGCCTGTGTAAGGCGGTCCTCCAGCATTTTCTTGAGCTTTGCGCGCTTTTCCATGAAACGCGCAAAATCCTCCCGCACTTCATTAAATAGGGAAATATCCTGTTTGTATTCGTGAATGATGCGATCGACTGCTTTTTTTACCTGGAAATACAGGCTTTTCTCACTGCGATCACCGTCATCCCGCCAGCCGACCGACGCATCAGCCAAATCATTCAGAAGGCCGCGTGCCGGGTGCTGCTGATCATGGACAAAAGAAGCATCGGCGACCGCAGCCTTGAGTATGGGAATCTGCAACCTGGCTATGAGGGCACGCATGGCATCCGGAAGGTTGGCGTCATCCAGTACCTGATCAAAAAGCATCATGATCAGGTCGATGGTCTGCTGATCTTCTTCACCAAAACGGTGTGTGGTATTTCCTTCCCCATCCAAACACAGGGTCTGGCTGAGCTGCTGACGAATACGATCCTGAACCACATTCCATTCCACGCTTTCCAGATCGAAATCCGAAAGTGCGGCAGTTTGCATACTGCTCAATGCATCCATGACACTGTTTCTGGGCAGTACGGGCAAATGCAGATTTCCCGCACCCGCTGCACCCTCTCTGCCCAACTCACCCTGCGGAGCCAGTTGGCGAACAATCTGCCAGATCTCCTGCAAGGTTGGCGTGGGCTCTTCCTGAGATCGGAAGAGGTGAAGATAAACTCTCTCCAAATTTGGAGAGACACCAACTTCCCTTCTTTGTTTCGAGATCTTACGTACTCCTTCACCTTGTC
>DTXR01000296.1 GCA_012962365.1 Chromatiaceae bacterium
GTAAATACGGCAGCAGCCATGACCGCCTGCATTCGGCCTTTCATGATGAAGGCAGCCAGGGCTTTCATCAGACTTTATTTATTTCAACAGCAGCAGACGTCCCGTTTGCCAACTGAGGAATCCACAGAGAGTTGTTCAATCTTTTTCCTTTAATAACAAAGTGATAAAACACTTTATTAAATTAAAAAAGAATCTACTTGTGGGAATCGGTAAAAGGCATCAGGGCCAGGAAACGCGCACGCTTGATGGCTGTTGCCAACTGACGCTGATACTTGGCACTGGTACCGGTAATGCGGCTGGGTACGATCTTGCCCGACTCGCTTACGTACTGCTTCAGCAGTGCGAGATCCTTGTAGTCGATCTCGGTGATGCCTTCCACAGTGAAACGGCAATATTTTCTACGACGCATGTAACGTGACATATCTGTTCTCCTCTCGTTATCAGGCTACAGCTTCGGGCGCTGCTTCTTTCTCGTCGGCCTTGGCCAGCAGAGAGGGTTCGGTCAGGGCTTCGTCACGACGAATGGTCAGATGACGAATCACTGCATCATTGAAGCGGAAAGCGGTCTCGAGATCCTTCAGGGTCTTGCTTTCGCATTCGATGTTCATCAGCACGTAGTGTGCCTTGTGCAGTTTGTTGATGGGATAGGCAAGTTGGCGTCGGCCCCAATCTTCCAGGCGATGAACCTGACCACCATCTTCTTTGATGCTGGCAATATACCGCTCGGTCATGGAAGGCACTTGCTCGCTCTGGTCCGGATGGACCATGAAAACGATTTCATAGTGTCGCATTGTAGCTCCTTATGGCTAGTAAACAGCCTCCTGCAAATACAGTGAGGCAAGGAGGATCGACCCGAAAGCCGATCAGGAGCGCGGATTTTAGGAGAATGACAGGGGCATGGCAAGTTTTTTTGGGTGGTGGAAGAAGCCAGGAGGAAGCTGTCTACACCTGTGGGCACTCAACCATGGCTGACCGGTCGGCTTGTTTTTCCAACAGATGCAACACAATTAACGTCAAACAGAGTCACTCCTGCGATGCCAGTTGTATATGCCCTTTGTGGGACACAAGGTACTCCTTGAACTGCTCGGCCGGCATGGGTCTGGCAAGGAAGTAGCCCTGCACCTCGTCACAACCCTGGGAAAGCAGCAATTCTAACTGCTGTTCAGTCTCCACACCCTCCGCTACGACACCCATACCCAGATCATGGGCCAGGGTGATGATTGCAGACGTGATGGCCTGGGAACCGGATTGGCCATCCAGATCGCTGACAAATGATTTGTCTATCTTAAGGCGGTCAAACTTGAACCGCGTCAGATAACTCATGGCGCTGTAGCCGGTGCCAAAATCATCGATGATTACGCCAATACCCATAGATTGAATCTGCGTCAAAACCCGCTGCACCAGTTCATCGCTGGAAAGCA
>DTXR01000297.1 GCA_012962365.1 Chromatiaceae bacterium
GGCAGAATCGCATGGTGCCTACCGACAGACAGGGGATCAAGGCGCTGTATCAGGCGCTGGAAGACGATGAACTGATCGTGATCCTGCCCGACCAGCAGCCCAAGACGGCCAAAGGCGGTGGTGGCGTGTTTGCACCATTTTTCGGTGTGCCTGCCCTGACCATGACCCTGGTCAACCGTTTTGCCCGCAAGACAGGTGCGCCGGTGTATTTCATCGCCTTTGTGCGCACGGGCTCCCGGCCGGCGTACAAGGTGATCGGCCTGCTGGCGGGTGACGACATCGCCAGCCGGGATGCGGAAGCGGCAGCTACCGAGTTGAATGCCGGGGTGGAAAAGTTGGTGAGGCGGTATCCTGCTCAGTATCAATGGACCTATCGCCGGTTTCGCGCACAGCCCGATGGTTCGAACCCGTATAAAAAAAGCTGACCGATTAAATCAACCGGTCAGCTGTCATACTGCAAGAAAGATGCATCCTGGTGTTGTCTTTTACCTGAATAGGTGGATTCCGGTCTCAAGCTGTCAGGCCACTTCGCTCAGATGCTCTGCCTTGGCCTGGCGAGCCGCCTCGGCTTCTTCCGCTGAGTAGGCCTTGCCCGACCAGAGCATGTCGTAGGCAATTTCTTCATTACCGTTTTCGCACAGCGCCAGTACATTTCTGAACAGTGGCTGGAAGGTCTCGCTGCGATGGGACTGCTCGTGGTTTTGGAAGCTGTCCCAAAAAGTGATGATCAGCGCTTCACGATCCTTGAGCGGGCTTTCCACAGCCTGGCCGATGGTGCTGCCTTCGTTGGATATATTGCCGCTGTTCAGAGCGACGAAGCCGCCGATGAAGCCTGTGTCCGAATGGTAGGTTTTCACGTTTTCACACAGATAAGCGACCCGTTCCTGAAGGTCATCCACGGTGAACTCAGGTTTCAGGATTACGCGATTGACGGTAACGACACCGTCATGGGGGAAGTTTTCGATAAGTGCGGACATTTGTTTTCTCCTTTAGGGAAACCCTGATTAATTGGTCATTCCGGCGAAGGCCGGAATCTATGTGGTTGATTCTACTGGATCCCGGCATTCGCCGGGATGAC
>DTXR01000298.1 GCA_012962365.1 Chromatiaceae bacterium
AATCTGCACTCATTATCTTCTATCCAATCCTTAACTCAGCGAACCACGAACCAGAACAGCAGGCCCAGGAGGCCCAATATCATGGCAATAGCATAGTGATACAGATATCCGCTCTGCACCCAGCGCAGCGCCTGAGCCAGCACACCGACGGAGCGTGCTGAACCGTTTACTGCAATCCCGTCGATGAGGGTCTTGTCACCCACATTCCACAACAGCTTGCCTGTGAGCAGACTGCCACCGGCGAAAATGAGTTGATTAAACTCATCGAAACCGTACTTGCGATCGAGCAGCGCATACAGCCAGTCGAAGCGAATGCGCAGATTCTGGGCAATGGAAGGCTTCATCAGATACACATACCAGGCAACTGCCACGCCACCCATGGCCAGCCAGAATGGCAGTGCCATCATGCCATGGGAAACAAAGCCGATCTGATTGTGATAGTGCGCACCGACTTCTCCCAGGGTATCGTGCACGGAAGCCACATGCAGCACGCCCTTGAAGAAATCCCCGAAGAGCATGGGTTCTATGGCGAACCAACCGATAAACACGGATGGTATGGCCAGCAGTATCAGGGGAAGGGTAACCACCGCTGGAGACTCTTTCAGGTGATCCCGGGCATGCTCATCTCGCGGTCCTTTGCCATGGAATACCAGAAAATACATGCGAAAACTGTACAAGGCCGTTACGAACACGCCTGCCACCAGCAGCCAATGCGCATAGCCGGCTCCCGTGATCTGTGAATGCCCAACCGCTTCGATAATCGCGTCTTTCGAGAAAAACCCGGAGAAGCCAGGGAAGCCGATAAGGGCCAGGGAACCCAGCAGAGCGGTTATCCAAGTAATCTTCATGTATTTGCGAATACCGCCCATGTGGCGGATATCCTGGTCATGGTGCATGCCGATGATGACGGAACCGGCCGCCAGGAACAGCAGCGCCTTGAAAAACGCATGGGTCATGAGATGGAACAAACCCGCTGCATAGGCGGATGCCCCCAGAGCCGCCACCATGTAACCCAGCTGTGACAGTGTGGAATAGGCCACCACCCGCTTGATGTCATTCTGCACGATGCCGATAAGCCCCATGAAGAATGCGGTAGTCGCGCCAATGATGAGCACGAAACTCAGCGCCGTCTCGGACAGCTCATACAGGGGCGACATGCGCGCCACCATAAAGATACCGGCGGTAACCATGGTCGCAGCGTGAATCAGCGCTGAAATGGGCGTCGGGCCTTCCATGGAATCAGGCAGCCACACATGCAGGGGCATCTGAGCAGATTTACCCATGGCGCCG
>DTXR01000299.1 GCA_012962365.1 Chromatiaceae bacterium
CAGCTAGCAGAAGAATGTGATCTCGTCCTGGTCGTCGGCTCACCCAATAGTTCAAATTCGAATCGTTTGCGGGAGATTGCAATCAATAAAGGCATCGAAGCCTATTTGATAGATGATGCAGAAGAAATCAACCAGGACTGGCTAGACGGGGACAAGACAATTGGTGTAACTGCGGGTGCTTCTGCTCCAGAAATTTTAGTCAAAGATGTACTCAATTGCCTTGCAAACTTGGAATACAGAAAATTCAGCGAATTAAAAACAGTTGAAGAAGCCGTAACCTTTGGCCTGCCCAAAGCTTTAAAAACTCAGCCCTGATTAGCTCTCGTTCCAGTCCCACGCACCTGTACCTGCAGTGCAAGCAAAGTTTGTTGTGTTTTGTTTTATACAACGGTATTTCCTACCGTCCGAATAAATTCTGAATAACCACGGATCATTCGATTGTGAATTGATGGGTCGCACACGAACATAATACCTCGTGCAGTTCCAGGGCGCCGCACCAGCACATGTTCCTGCTCCGTCCTGGACAACCTGTATCCTATAATACCCATTTTCGGTGACTTTTTGCCCCGTACCCGCGGCCCCTGAGTAACCAAGCTGAGTCAAGTCACGGGTGTAGGCGTTATTCCGATAATAATAGCGCTCCTGCTCAGCCGCCACGTTCTCTAAAGCGGTCTTGGCCTCAGTCCGCCGACTCTTGCGTATTGAATTCTGAAAGCTAGGATAAGCAATCGCAGCCAGTATCGCCACAATCGCCACCGTAATCATCAGCTCGATCAGGGTGAAACCGCGCGCTTTTTTTATTACCTGTCTGATCATAAGCCTACTTCTCGTCTCTTAATTCGCGCCATGAAAGTTCACCTGTAGACAGATTGATTGGTAAATTCGGATTAATCCTGACCAGCGAGCCATCTTCATTTTGCACAAACCCAGTAACAGTTATATTACCGTAGCTGTCTACGATTGTCTGAAGCTTAACCTCAGAGCTAACACCGGTTCCGAGGTCAATCGCATCATTCACTTTATCGTAATCAGTACTCACACCAGCCACTGTTACGGTAATCTGATCTGAACTGTCTGTTGTCAGGATCGCATCAGGATGAGCCGTACCCGTTTTATAATACAATCCATAAAGTTTACTCGAACCGCCACCCACGCAGAGATCAACATTTGGTGTATAACTTGGCGTAAAGACCACCCCACCAAAGACGGTAGAGTTTCGCAGCACACGTTCACTGGGATCAACTGCTGGTGACACGGGTGCAAACAACTGTCTTCTCCAGCCTCTGTATGAAGTTGACTCAAGCCGGGATTCCAGAGCACCAAAATCAGGCAGTCCACTCACCGAGCCACCTGATAAATCTGTAATGCTTCCATTTGTATAAATCTTCAGATTATGGACATCTTGTAAAGTTGACGGAAGGCCTGATTCATCCTTAACGCCATACATGTAATTTTGCTCGGTAGAGGTTTTATCACCTACCGTTTCCAGGCGACCTGTAGATGCATATACCCATTTTCTGCCATCTTCATCAGTGGCCAGCGAGGGTTTTTGCATGATGGGTGCATTAGCGTTCAGTAACTCACTGACAGTCCAGTTAGCCGTACTTGCTGTAGAATTTTCACCTGTATCAATCTTGAAAAGTTTCCCGGCATTATTACCTGCCGTGCCAACGTAGACAGAATCCACCAGAAAATCCAGATCCCAGTCAACACTGGTTACACCGCCAACAAATGCGTTGGATAAGGTGGTTGAATAAGGATTGAACCCCGACACAAAAGATTTTGTCTTCAAGTTGTAAACAAAGATTCTGGCGTTCCCTGAACTGGTTGCGGCAGATAAGTTATCCGGACCATTACCCATCACGAGATACCACTCATTGACACTTGATGCGTCATCCACAAAACCAACAACCGACGGCTCGCCTAAAGTAAAACCCATGGAATTGAAATTGGATCCCTGGATTTCCGCCAGCAGTGTCGGTGGGCTTTCTGGATCAGTAATATCCATCAGTACGTATGATGAATAAAAATCATGATCTGTTCCGGTACCGATACCATTCTGGTCAACATCCACAGTCCGGTTGCCACCACCGTAACGCATGCCAGCTACTAGCAACGTTCCCCATCCACCTGGATGTTTTGCAGTTGCGGAGGTATCCGCATCTCCGGTGAATATTTTTGCGTCAAACACTCTGATTGGACCATCCATGTAGTACACATGCTTGTAATCCGGTATCGTCAGCCACTTCAAATGTGGCAGCAAGTTTTTCGGCACATAGGCCCACAACTCTGCACCCAGCGCATGAGTGGTTTCTGAGCTTAACTGGGTTTTAAACGCATTGGCCGATTCATCATAAAAGCCAGCATTGAATGCGTGCAGCATCCCATCATTGGCGCCGACATAAACAACCTGTCTGCGATTAGCGTATTTTTGTCGGAATGTAGCGTAACTTGAATCACCGTAGAGTATGTCGTAATTTTCGAAAGGCGCACCGACGACTTTTGGTGAAGAGCTAATCACATCCCCAAGACGTACAACCTCTGAGCTGCCATCGCCATCATAATCAACTGACCGGTTTCTAAAGCCTGTTCCCAGCGTGTCATCCCCCCGAATAAATTTGACGATATTATCTGCCCTGGTTTCGGTGTCGACATCAAAGTGGGGGAAAAAATTACTGTCTACAACAGATGGGGTAAATGCTACCTGCTCACCACTGTCAACGACTCTGTCCAGATCTGCATCCTTCCAGGTCAGAATATGTCGTTGTGATGTGCTTGCTGAACTATACGTTCTGTTTGATGTGAAGTTATTAATTGTCTCCAGCTCTTCGCGCGCATTCCAGAGCGGGGTAATGGCTGTCAGTAAAACTGCAGTGCGTGTCCAGGTGCTCGAATCAGCCAGGTCCATACTGGTTTCATAACCTGAAACGGGCGTATAGACGTAATATTTCAGGACACCCTGCGGGTCAGATGATGTATCAATGAAACTTTCAACAACCTTATCGATAGAGTAGTTCTCAAGCACACCATCGCCATCATCCTGTCGCAGATAGCCATTGGAATCCAGGAAAAAAGACTGTACGGTACCAATCCATTTTACAGACTCAGTACCACGCGAACGACTTGGCTCATAAAACGCCTGATACACGGCTCCTTCACCAGAGCGATTGACTGGCGCAACGGCAGCGGCTGTGCCCGCTCTGAAGTGCTCCTTGATCGCCTCAAATGCAGTATTCAGGCCATCGACCATTTTTTGTGGGTCTGAAGCGAGCACATAGTTATCTGGTTGACCGTCTCCATCCGCGTCCCAGGTGTCTCCGGCATCAAAGGCTCCATCATCATTAACATCTACGAAGCCACCGTATTTACCGGTTAAATAGAGCACATTCCTGTCACCTGTGAGTGGGTTTGCATTATATTCCTGCGTATCAATCATGAAGGTAGTAATGGTCTGCTTACCTGCAAGATCACTTCGCAAATCCTGTGTATGGGCGTAGTAAGCAAGACCAGCAGCGTAGTAAGAGTTACGGCGCCCATTGGTATGGGGTTTATTTGCACCAGTCCCCCAGGCAAGGATTTCTCCCAGCTTAATAGGTCCTTTCAAATAATCGTCTGCATTATTATCGATGCCATCTTCATAAGATGCCCAGTTAATACCCTCTGCAACACCTACGTTATTAGTCCAGTCTCTTACATCAATTTTGTTACCAGAAGTTGCATCGGTAAAGGAACTGGCATCAGTAGGTTCACCAAAATCCGTGACTGGATCACCACCAGCAGTCCCTGGTGTTTTGCTAGCAACATCAAAATATGTACCCGGTACTCTTTTGTCACGCCAGGCAAACACATCGTTAATGGCAATAATGTAATTATTCTGGCAATAGTACTGTATCGGATCAGTCCACGATGTAATGATTGGGAACCCACCATTGGGGGGGGAAATATTATCCGGAGACGGCGGTGAATTATCATAAGTCTCAGGTGTGGGACCCAGGTTTTTGTAATAACGAACACACTGGTAAAACAGCTCACCCAAAGGGTCTATCTCTTTATAGCCCGCATTGACATAGAATTCGTTAATGTAATTAATAACGCCACTTTTAGTTACACCACCACCTGTCAGGCTATCCGGATCAGTGATACTGAGCTGCAAACCATCCAGACCAAACTCGGCGGCTGTATTAACTGTGCCATCAGGTAATACTGGACCAACAAATTTCATAGCTGCTCGTAACACACCACCGTCTCGCGTCCTAACATTGTGATTTGTGTAAGCCATGATGCCAAAACGCATTCGGTGTGCATTTTCCTGAATCAACCCTTCTGGTTTATACCAGAAATTCCCATTGCCATCGGTATAGGTTTTGCAGTTTTCTTCCAGGCCCACGCTAGAATCACAGGCCTTGATGCGCACTTTGTAGGTTCCTTTGTTACTACTACCTAGACTTGTCCCAAACTGGATTTGATCAGACAAATCGAAATTGCGAATGTAAAGTGTTCCACCCCAGGGAGTAACAGTACTCGGGTCAACATTATCTGCAGAGCTAACGCGTTTATCTGGGTACCAGGAAGCATTGTCAATCTTGTGTGCGCGCCCGATGACGGTCAACGCTTTGGTGTCAACGAGACGTTTGCCCCCTGTCATGGTCCATATGAATTCATCAATTGCTGTCATCGAGGCCCAGTTCATAAAATTCCCACTAAACTCACCAGCGCCGCTGCAGGTATGATCAGCTGTTGTTGAACTGGGTTCGAAATATTCACCCGCGCTGTCATAGGTGTAGCATTTATCAGGATCAAAATACCCTAAGAATTCATCAGCGGCAAAATAGCAATTGCCTAGATTGCTAGCTGGACGCCCGGGGCATTCTGTTTTCCCGTTGACAACATCATTGCTATCGCCATCATTATTTAAATCAGTGGCATGACCTGGGTAGGCCGCGCCGCCCATGGGTGTTTCCACCGACATATTCAATAAGACATTTGGATAAACAAAGTCAGCCACATTGGGGGGCACTTTTGAAAAATCAAAGTTGGTATCTGGACTGATTGCCGCTTGCCCTGTAGCAGCCACTAGCGCGAATAAGAACCCGCCAAGAATAATATGTCTAACCATAACCATCATGTTCACCTTTTCCTGATTAAACCTTTAATCAGTTTAAAAAATATCGTAAGTCCGCCGCCGTCATGGATTCGGCAGAATCTGCTGCCTGACCATCGGCCCGAAGTTCATAAAGACCATAACTGCCACCTGAGGCTGCACCTGATCCCGCGCCTTCACCACCGCCAGCAAAACTCGGGTCTGAACCCGGCAGTAATTGAGAACCGGTGCGCATTACATAAATATTGGTTGTTTGACCACTCAATGAATATGTCATATCAGGGTCAATTGTACCGTCACCATCCGGGTCTTGAATTGTTGAATGGTCTGTTAAAATCGCCCCCGCAGGGTTAATGGCAGCCATATTTCTGGTTGTATCTACTACCGTTAAATTGGTTGCAGGCTGTATGCCCGCTGTGCCACCATCTGCATCTACCCAGTTACCTCTAAAGGCGTAATCCTGAAAAGCTCTAACTGAAACCGTGCGCGCGGCTTCTGAGTTATTAAATGCCCGAAGGCTTTCCGCAGCATTCTTTGACATTTTGAACTCAAGCTTTGAATTACTCAGCCCGAAGGTGATGACCAACGTCAATATCACCAGAAAGATCAGCGCTGAAATCAGCACAAAACCTTGTTGTGTACTGCCTGGTTTTTGCGTGATTAAATATCTCTGTCTCATTGGTTTTTACCGGTTACGTAGGTTAACAACGGTTGTATATAAACTTCTTGGATATTTCTGATCTCTGGCTGACAAACCCGCCACAAAAGTATCCAGCCCCAGGTTTTCTAGAATGGTGTTGGTACCATCAATTGAAGTCACATTGAACTTGCCAAGTGTATAGGTGTTTTTTGCATCCAGGTTATGCCCCCGTGCAACGATGGCAATCTGTACTGTCTGCACCTGATTCCAGAGAGGCGTTTCAGACCCGCCCGCTGCAGCTGTCGCAATTTCTGTAGCAGTCTGGTAAGTATCGACAGCGCCGTCTCCATCTGTGTCACGACCGTAACGAAGTTTCATTGTTTCTATGCCTTCGATGAGCGCTTCCTGCGTAATGTCTCGGCTATTGTCCACAGTCACCCGAACCAATGTCGGTATCGGGTTGCCATTGTCATCAGTTCCAGCACAGGTGGCGCCCGATTTTGTGCTACAGGGTCTGATAAAAAACAGTGAAAAGTTATAGGGGAAATTGTAGACGCCATTCTTCCAGGTTGCTGGTGCAGGGAGCGTTCCCCCTGCTTCAAATGAGATCGCTGTTTCGGCCACTTCTGTTCGCACGAATACCTTCTGGGCGCCTTCTGATGCCAGGCCACCATCAGCTACCGAACCATTTGGGTCAGCAAAGCGAACCACAAAGGCATCGCTGCTTGTTACCCAGTCCGCTGCTGCAACACAAGGCGGACGCAAACTATAGCCTTTGATTCTTTCTGTAACCCTTTCAACAAAGGCTTCGTTACAGGCATCTGCTGTAGCGCCGGCAACAGGAATAGCACCAGTGGGTTCACCGCTAATACCACTAAACGCTGTGTTCATTTGCACGTCAGTCAAATCAACCCCCGCAAAATGTCCAGCAGTACGTATCGAATACGCCAGTTTATCCATCGCCATGCGCGCATTTTCTTCCAGTGCTGATACGGAATCCTGCACCCGGAAACCGTGCTTGCTCTCAACATATAACTGGGAGACACCCGCTAATAAAAAGAGGCTGATCGTCAGTGCGATCATAATTTCGACCAATGTTACGCCGCGTTGTTTTTCAATGAGAGACTGTGTGTTTCTTGAATGCATCATAATTTCACAAAGTTAACGCTGTAGCATTGCAGGTCAACACTCAGATCTGCACCACAATTAACACCCGTTGCGCCTGATCGACCTTCATCCCACATGATGGTCACTGTCCAGACATCGCCGCTATCATCGCAATCAAAGGCACCCGTTGTATTCGTCGTGACGGCACCATGACAAACTCTTACCCTTCCAAGTGGATGGCTTCGGGTTATTCTGTCTCCCCAATCGAGAATATCGAGTTCGTTGATGTCTGTTGTTGAGGTGCTGATAACAGTTCCCGCTTTCAGGCATTCGACCGCACCACTACCACTGTTTGTCCAACACTCAATATCCTCATAGATTGATCTGGGATTGGCTGTATCTGATCTGATCCTGTCTACTACTTCCTGAGCAATGTAAGCGGCCTGTGTTCGGAAGGAAGATTCCGAGGCGTATTGCATACCCTTGAGCTGCAACAAGGCGGCAGCAAGAATACCGACAGAAAGTATTAACACCGTCACCAGGACTTCAATCATGGTGAAGCCGGCATTCAAATTTGATAACTGTGGAGCCTTGGAATTAATTGTTTGAGATTTCATGACTAATTCGTCCTGACTCGCCCGGTATTGGCGATCACAACACAGCGCCTGCCAATCTTTGATACACCACAATTGTTTGCCTCTCGGCTGTCACGCATTGTGAATGTGCCCTGATTATTCGCTGTTCCATCAGGACTATAGGTAATTAATTTTCTGATGGGATTTGATGCTACAAAAGTTATACTGGTTGTTTCCGGCCTGAACCGCTCTATTATTTCCTCTCCAGCATCATATGTACCCAGAGTGCCGGTTGTGGTCGAATCTACAAAAACAATCCAGCCTTTCGTGCCCCATCTATTGTTCTTGCATACGGGAGTTCCAGCATTAGGATTATTCACACCACAAATAGTGACGCGTCTTTTCCGCTCCACTGCTTCACTCCGAGTCAAGATAAGATGCCGCATCAGTACAGAACGACGCGCATCCAGGTTATTGTCCTGTATGAGTGTCCGATAACTTGGCACCCCGATAGCCATCACAATTGCCAGGATGGCAATCGTCATCAGTAGTTCAATCAGTGTAAAGCCCTTGTTCATAAGATATAGGTTAACCCTGTAATGCCATAGTTTAGATCACCAACAGACAACACGACCAAATAGACCGACGGCCGGATTCCTTTATAAAACAATGAGTTCTAAACGCAAGATAAATTTCGTTAAATGCGTTAAGTGCGTCACATTTTGTCATTAATCAGATGATTACAACATGAAGTAGTTTACAGTGTCTTTTTTTAGATAACCGCGACATATTACGCAGATTGACAGAAATAAACAGAATAAAAATGGACAGTAGAGCTCAGTAATTTCCTGATTTGAATTAGTTTTTACTTCTGACTCTGATAATAATATCCACATCCTCAACTTCCAGATTCTCACCCAGTTCTGGAAGTTTGTTCAGCCCAACTTCCCCTGCAGTAATATCATGAAGTTCGCCACTGTCCAGGTCATAAATATGATGGTGGGTGC
>DTXR01000300.1 GCA_012962365.1 Chromatiaceae bacterium
AGAGCATTAGGTAAAAAATAATCTAAGTTCTAGAATATCTTAAGGGGAGTTCTAATAATTATTAGAACTCCCCTTAAGACACAAGAAACAAGCACCCTGTTCTACCAACATTACAAAAAATCGGGTGCTTACAATTCATCAAAAGCAGGGACGCAACACTTGAATTTAACTACAGCAACCCACAACCCAGGGGGATACTTTTCATGCACAGAAAAGCGCTTCAGCGTTCATACATCCGTCCTTTGATGCAAGGAGCCATAGGTATCCTGTCCGGGCTTTCCGTGTTTGGCTTGTCACAGCCCTCTTTTGCAGAAGACGAAAAACGTCTGTTTGAATTCGAGGAAGCCATCAAGCTGACTCCTGACGTGGATAATGGAAAACGACTCTACAAGGCCAGTTGCATCACCTGCCACGGTCCGGAAGGCTGGGGTGTCCCGGGCAGTGGCTATCCACAAATTGCGGGACAACTGAAAAACGTGGTAATCAAGCAACTCGCGGATTTCCGCGCAGGCAACAGAGACAACCCCATCATGCGGGCATTTTCCTCTCGCAACTCTCTGGGCAGCGCTCAGGCAATCGCCGATGTGGCAGCTTATGTGGCCAGCATGCCAATGACGCCACATAATGAGCAAGGCTTTCCCCTGCGTCTTCAGGAAGGAAAGGTCATTTATGACAAGCTCTGCGCAGATTGCCATGGCGAACAAGGCGAAGGAGATCCAAAAGAACATGTCCCCCGTATACAGGGACAGCACTACAGTTATTTGTCACGCCAGTTTAACTGGATCCGTAATGGCCGTCGTCGCAATAGTGATGAGAAAATGGTCAAGCAGATCAAGAATTTTACACCTCCCGAGCAGGTGGCCGTTCTTTCCTATGTAGCCAGCCTCAAACCCAAGAATGTTGCTCCTCCCGGATGGCGTAACCGCGACTTTCATACGTTTGACCGGAGCTGGCGACCTATGAAAATTCGCTGATTTTTTCTGCATCACGACGAAAAAGCCCCGCCAGTGCGGGGCTTTTTCTTACCGAAAGAATGCTCCTGCTGCCCTACTTCGCACTTTCCAGAACATCCAGGCATTTGTGATCTCGGTATCCCCGTGCAATATCCATGACTGTCTTGCCAGCCTTGTTCTTGATCGAGGCATCCGCGCCTCTGGCGAGCAATATCTTTACGATTTCAGGCTCACGAACATCCACAGCCTCGGCCAATGCTGTGGTTCCATCCAGATCCTGGGCATTGATATCCGCGCCCTGCTGCAGTAGATAGGCCACCGCTTCGGCATTGCCACTCCCCGCAGCCCAGATCAGCACCGTCGCACCATCCTTGGAGCGTGCATTGACATCTGCCCCTGCCGCTACCAGATCCTTTGCTATTTTAATCCCCTTGTCGGCCTCCACCGCGTGGATCAAGGCCGTCTTTCCTTTCTTGTCAGCCAGATTGACCTTGGCATTGTGCTCAAGCAGCAATTTGACTGCATCGTCATGGCCATGAGCTGCAGCCAACATCAGTGGCGTACGCCCTTCCTTGTCGCGATCATTGGGGTCTGCACCGCGAAACAGCAATTGTTCCACCATCTCGGTAACCCCGTAGCGTGCCGTAAGCAACAATGCAGTTGTGCCTGCGCGTGTGCGTACGTTGAGGTCAGCTCCTCGCTCTATCAGCAGCGCCGTCACTTCCGGCGAATCGTTTTCCGCCGCCAGAGTGAGGGCTGTACAGTCGGCAACCGTCTTGCGATTCACATCGGCGCCATGGGACAGCAGTACCGATGTGGCTGCAAGGTTTCCATTTTCGGCAGCCATCATCAAAGCTGTCTTGCCATATTTGTTGGCACTGTTCACGTCTGCGCCTTGAGCCAGCAGTTTCTCTATGGCTTCGACATCATCGACGATGGCTGACAAGCGCAGTTCTTTATTCAGTTCCGCTTCACCGGCCACCCCATTGAACGATGCCAGCAACAATAAAGCTCCCAGAAGTATTCGGAAATTCATCAGCAACCTCTTTCTCTGTTTCATCATCCGTCTGTCCGGCCAGGGCAATCAAGCCTCTCCGGCTGCCT
Source organism: Chromatiaceae bacterium (assembly GCA_012962365.1). GTDB lineage: Bacteria > Pseudomonadota > Gammaproteobacteria > Chromatiales > Chromatiaceae > Thiolapillus. The sequence goes on from DTXR01000300.1 coordinate 2,058, forward strand.
CCTCTTCATCTGGCTCGTCCGGCTCTTCATGGGCAATACCTTTGTGACAGTCGATACAGGTCTTGCCTTCATCCCGGGCTCGGCCATGCCGCTTGCGCGCGCTCCGATCCTGCTCTGCAAGATCCATGGCATCCCACTCATGGCAGGAACGGCACTCACGGGAATCCGTGGCCCTCATTTTGTCCCACACTCTGTTAGCCATGCCCCAGCGATGAGCTTCATATTTTTCAGGCGTATCGATCGTGCCAAGAATTTCATGCATGACATCCTTGTACGCCAACACCTTGGCGACCATTTTTGGACCAAATGACTTAGGCACATGGCAATCGGCACAAGTTGCCCGCACACCAGACGCGCTCTTGTAATGGACCGTTTCCTTCAATTCTTCCAGGTTGATCTTCATGGAATGGCAAGATGTGCAAAACACCATTTCATTGGTGGCAGACAGCCCCACATTGAAAAGGCCCGTAAATACGACACCCGCCAAGAAAATGATTATAGCCAGACCAAGGCTTACTCGTTTCGCCACAGCATACCCCCCACTTGTTTCACTAAGACATCAAAAATGCAAGTTACCGACAGGCGCACTCTGCCTGCTGGCATCGATTGTCAGGATTTCTCTATGGAAATTCTCTGGCAAACCAAAATAAATGGTGATTGTTGAAAGCCTGAATTCTAGGATTCGGACTGCGGGCCATCCCCATGACCCTAGTTATTATTCTCCATACACCACTTGTGGCAACCAGGTTGCCAACTGTGGCCACCACGCCAGCATACCAAGCATGATGAGCTGTATGATGATATATGGTAACACACCGCGGTAGATTGCGCTCGTGGTGACTGCTGGCGGCGCTACACCACGCAGATAGAACAACGCAAAGCCAAAAGGTGGCGTCAGGAAAGAAGTCTGCAGATTTATAGCAATCATGATGCCCAGCCACACAGGGTCCAGCCCCATTGCAAGCAGGATGGGACCAACGATGGGCACGACCACGAAGGTGATCTCGATGAAATCCAGGATGAAACCCAGCAGGAACATCAGCAGCATCACCACAGCAACGGCGCCGACGATACCACCTGGCAGGCTGGTCAGCAGTTCATTGACCCGCTCATCGCCACCGAAACCACGAAACACCAGGGAAAACACCGCTGCCCCGATGAAGATCATGAAAACCATGCTGGTGACCTTGACCGTGGACTCCATCACCTCGCGCAGGGATGCCATGCTCAATTCCCGGCGCTGAGCGGCCAGCAATATGGCGCCCACGGCGCCCACGGAAGCCGCTTCGGTCGGTGTCGCCAGCCCACCGAGAATCGAGCCCAGCACCGCCACGATGAGCAACAGGGGTGGCATCAATACGGTAAGCACCCGCCACCACAGGGCGGCTTGGTCCACCGTATCGACGGGTGCCGCAGGCAGTCGTTTGGGCTGAAAGAATGCCACGCCCGTAAGATATAGCAGATACATGAGCACCAGCCCCAGCCCCGGGATCACCGCGCCCACGAACAAATCACCCACGGAGACGGTCTCCAGGTTCCAGATGCCCATTTCCAGCTGTGCCTGCTGATAGGCTGATGACAACACATCCCCCAGCAATACCAGCACGATGGAAGGCGGAATGATCTGCCCCAGGGTACCGGATGCGCAGATGGTGCCGGCCGCGATGGCGGGATCATAGTTGCGCTTGAGCATGGTAGGCAACGACAGCAACCCCATGGTCACTACCGTTGCCCCGACAATCCCCGTGCTGGCAGCGAGCAGCATACCGACCAGGGTCACAGAAATGCCCAGGCCACCACGCAGGCTACCAAACAGCGCCGCCATCGTATCGAGGAGGCTTTCCGCCACTTTCGAGCGCTCCAGCATCACCCCCATGAATACGAACAATGGCACGGCGATGAGCGTCTCGTTGGTCATGACGCCGTACAGACGGTTGGGCAACGCCTGCAGAAAAGCATCGTCGAACAGCGCCGCCCATTCGCCCAGGAAAGCGAAGATCAGGGATACCCCACCCAGGGTGAAGGCCACCGGATAGCCCAGCATCAGCACCAGGGCGACAACACCGAACAGGATGAAGGGCATCCATTCAGCCATGCTCGCCGCCACGAATGACCTGCAGGCTACGCAGCGCCAACGCAAGCCCCTGCAACAGCATGGCTAGGGGCATGAGCAACAGCAGGGTCTTGAGTATAAATACGCCGGGCAGCCCACCCGCTTCCCGTGAGCCTTCCATCACTTTCCAGGATTCGACGACGTATTCCCAACTGATCCAGAGAATGAAGCTCATGAGAGGAAACAGCAGTATCAGCGTACCCAGCAGATTCACCCACGCGCGCCCGCGCTCGCTGAACCTCTGGTAGAGGACATCCACGCGCACATGCCCGCCATGCTTCAGCGTATAGGCGGCCCCCAACATGAACACCAGGGCATGGAGATAGGTAGTGGATTCCTGCATGGCGATCCAGCCGGTATCCATCACATAGCGCAGCAGAACCACGCCGAAGGTAATCAACACCATCAGTAGCGTTCCCCAGGCGATGAGACGCCCGGTAAATTCGGCCAGGGAGTCCAGTATGCGAATGAGCCTTTTCAAGAGTCAGTAAGGCAGTTTTCTACCAGCGGAAGAGCACCCATTGGGGCACGACCAAGCTATTGGGATCATCTTCCTGGGTATCCATCTCACCATCGCCGTCCAGATCCATCAAATAGTATGGTGGGCCTTTCTGCGGCACGATCTTGACCATATACAGCCGTCCGTTGATACGGTATTCATGGATGGTTCGCGAACCCTGTTGCCGGATGGTGACTTCCGGCTCCAGATCCTCTTCTCCTTCCTGAACCGTCGGCGGCGGTGGGGGTTCGTCTTCCGCCCAGACCAAAGGGACAGGCGCAAGCAGCAAACAGGCAAACAGTAGTGGCTTCATGGGCGGCATCCTGAAACAGTAAAATAGCATCTTCGATCCGTGAGTCCATCGGGGCATATAGCACAAGCGCCTGGTTCGTCCAGCTGTATGAAAAATCTCACCAGGCCTACGGGTATGGCTGCGATTTTTCGTTGCGTTATCCAAATCAATATTTGGCACTCTACACTCCCTTTGAACCCACGGATTCAGGATCATTATAACTCCAAAAGAATTTCCAGCTCGTCCGCCGATGGCTCGAAGCCGCGGCCGCCGTAATGATCGAAAATCGCCTGGACGATTTCCCGAGGTTCATCGCAGACCTGAATCAGGTCCATGTCTTCAGGGCTGATCGTGCCTCCTTCACACAGGCTGGTGCGGAACCAGTCCAGAAGACCACTCCAGAAGCTGCTTTCCACAAGGATAATGGGGATCCGGCGGCCCTTGCCGGTCTGCACCAGCGTTAGGCATTCCGCCAGCTCATCCAGGGTTCCGAAACCACCGGGAAGCACCACATAGGCTGATGCATATTTGATGAACATCACTTTGCGCGCGAAAAAGTGCCTGTAGGTCAGCGAAACATCCTGATAGGGATTGGCCTGCTGCTCGTGGGGCAAGTGAATATTCAGGCCGATGCTGGGTGACTCGCCAGCAAAAGCCCCCTTGTTGGCTGCCTCCATGATGCCAGGACCCCCGCCACTGATCACCGAGAAGCCCGCATCCGAGAGCAGCCGGGAGACCTCCGCCGCCTTGGCATACCAGGGATGGTCTTGCGGCGTCCTGGCGGAACCGAAGATACTCACCGCCGGACGGATACGGCTGAGACGTTCAAAACCTTCCACAAACTCCGCCATGATCTGGAAGACACGCCAGGACTCGCGGCTCAGCTCGGCGTTGGCGGCCGGGCTTTTCGGACGGCTGTGGGAAAAATCATTCATGTTCTGGCTCGCTGGGTTAGAATCTCCGCCCCGGTTATCTGGCGGTAAAGACCCCAACTATAGGGCATGAACCATCTCAATCCAAGACAAGGTGAAGCGGCAGCCTATCTCGACGGCCCACTACTCGTGCTCGCAGGTGCCGGCTCGGGCAAAACCCGTGTCATCACCCGCAAGATTGCCCACCTCATCAACACGGTGGGGATGGCGCCTCACCATATCACAGCAGTGACCTTCACCAACAAGGCCGCCAGGGAAATGAAAGCCCGTGTAA
>DTXR01000301.1 GCA_012962365.1 Chromatiaceae bacterium
AACTCGGTCCCGAAATGAAATCCACCGGTGAGATAATGGGCATTGATTACGAATTCCCAAAGGCACTCTACAAGGCAATGCTCTCCTCTGGTTTCAACCTGCCACGTGGCGATGGTAAGATACTGGCGACCATTGCCGACCGCGATAAGCCAGAAGCCCTCTCTATAATCAAAGGGTTTGCCAATCTGGGCTTCAAGGTATATGCCACTGAAGGCACGGCGAAGTTCCTAAAGCAACACGGCGTGAACGCAATAATGGTTCCAAAACTCGGTGAGCAACGCCCCACATTGCTCGACCGCATCATGATGCGCGATTTCAGCTTGGTCATCAATACACCAACTGGGCGACGCGGTTCGCACCGCGATGGCTTGGTGATACGCCGCGCATCGGTTGAACATGATGTGCCATGCGTAACATCGCTTGATACTGCACGGGCGCTGTTGTTTGCAAACCCCCGCCGCCGCTATCCGGCAGGCGCAGCATTTCTGTCGCTACCTGGCGATAACCCAGCCCGTCCAGTTCGTACAGATATTCCGCCTGCAATGCGCCTGTGTTTGTATCCACATGGCGCAGGCCGGCCAGGCGGTTGGCGTCGTCGTAGCTGTTTGTGGTTTGCACGCCGTTGGGCAGCGCAGTTGTGGCCAGACGGCCGGCAGCGTCATAACTATACGTCGTCACGCCGCCGTCCCAATCGGTGACAGTCAGTTCCTGGTTGTCGGCGTTGTAGGTAGTGGCGGCGGTTTTACCATCGGGGTACGTCAGACTGGCCCGGTTGCCCACCAGGTCATAGCCGTAAACGAGCGTACCGGTCAGTGAGATGGTAACGGTAATAAGCCGTGACAGAGCAAGGATGAGATGTTCATTATTCAATTGTCAAAGTGCTTTATCTCCTTTACGGGCAAGTAACCAAAAAATAATACCATTTGCCCTGGGCGAAATTCTGCACGACCACGGCGTAGGATAATGGCTCAGATATATGTAGACGACATAATGGTGAGGGGCGAGAAGAGTCAGCCATCACTCGGAATACAGACTCACCCCCCGATACTCTCGCAGGGAGATAGCGTCCCTTACCAGGGAAAATTTGTTCCATCCAAAGCATAATATTAATCAGTTAACCCTACAACAATATCATAGATCTTGTTGACATCTCTTTCTATTTTTTCGATGGTTTCGAAGGAGTCTGGTTGCAGTTGGTTGATCTTGTCCTTATCAATTAAGAGTAACAGATGAGCATATGCTTCCAATCTAACGCATACTCCAAATATCTCGTGCCTTAGGATTTGTAACTTTTCCTCACTTGGCAGTTCATGATAATCATTTCCCGAATGTTGGACCTCAGACATGATACTCCTCTACCCTTCAAAAACGTGACCCACACGTCATGTTAGGGAACAACGTACTTATATGTGCTATATGGCCCTGCCTCCCACGGCAGGCCACCTGGCCTACTACTTCCTGGATTACCATAAACAGTGCCTTGTATGTTAGTAGATATGTGTCGTACATCAATACATCGTGAAAGGGTCTAAGT
>DTXR01000302.1 GCA_012962365.1 Chromatiaceae bacterium
CGGCGCCGTGGGTTATCTTTCCTGGAATGGCAACATGGACACGGCCATCGGCATCCGCACCGCCGTCATCAAGGACAAACAGCTGCACATCCAGGCGGGCGCCGGGGTGGTGGCGGACTCCAAACCCGAGCTGGAATGGAAGGAAACCATGAACAAGGGCAGGGCGGTGTTCCGTGCCGTCGCCATGGCTGAGGCCGGCCTGGAAAAACACCTGTGCGAAGGGGAGGACTGAGCCATGCTGCTGATGATAGACAACTACGACTCCTTCACCTTCAACCTGGTGCAGTATTTCGGTGAACTGGGCGCGACCGTAAAAGTGCGGCGCAACGACGAGATCGATATCACCGGCATCGAGGCACTGGCGCCGGATCAGCTGGTGATCTCCCCCGGCCCCTGTACCCCTGACCAGGCAGGCGTATCCGTGACAGCCATCAGGCATTTCGCCGGCAGGCTGCCCATCCTGGGCGTGTGCCTGGGGCATCAGTCCATCGGCCAAGCGTTCGGTGGGAAAATCGTCCATGCGGGCGAGATCATGCACGGTAAGACCTCGCCGGTCTATCATGCCGATACCGGCGTGTTTACCGGCCTGAGCAATCCCTTCCGGGCCACCCGCTATCATTCCCTGGTCATCGAAAAAGATAGCCTGCCGGACTGCCTGGAGATTACGGCCTGGACACAGAAGGATGGCGAGATGGACGAGATCATGGGTGTGCGCCACCGGGAACTGGACATACAGGGGGTGCAGTTCCACCCCGAGTCCATTCTTACCGAGCATGGGCATGACATGCTACGCAACTTTCTTGAGGGCAAGTAAACCATGGATATGAAACAGGCAATCGCGAAAGTCATCGACGGACAGGATATCGATAGCGGAGAAATGGTCGCGATCATGCGTACCATCATGACCGGCGGTGCCACAGCAGCGCAGATCGGCGGTTTTCTGGTCGGACTGCGCATGAAAGGAGAAACAGTTGCGGAAATCACCGCAGCGGCGCAAGTCATGCGGGAACTGGCATCCGGGGTGGATATTTCCGGGCTGGATCATGCTGTGGACATCGTGGGCACGGGCGGTGATGCCTCCGGCACTTTCAATGTCTCCACCGCTTCCATGTTCGTCGCCGCAGCGGCGGGTTGCCATGTGGCCAAGCACGGCAACCGCTCGGTTTCCAGCAAATCCGGCAGCGCCGACGCCCTGGAAGCCGCGGGTATCC
>DTXR01000303.1 GCA_012962365.1 Chromatiaceae bacterium
CCAGTGGATAGAAGATCTCACGGCACATTCATCTATTGATGGCTTGATGCGCAACCTGCACACCCTCAAGGGCAATGCGCGCTTTGCGGGCCTGTTCTCTCTCGGAGATCTGAGTCATGCGCTAGAGTCCGTGTTCGAGAACCTGGCATCCGGTGAGCTGGAAGCCAAAGAAGAACTTGTACCCTTGGTACGCCAGGGGTTGGATTCTCTCGAGACCACCATCGATCAGCTGCAGCAGACTGGTGGTATACCGCAACTGGTGGATGTTACCCGTGCGCTGGAAAAGGCCGTAGCGGGAGAGGAGTGGACAATTCCAGGGCCGGAAGCGGGGGAAGAGAGAAAAGAGGAATCGTTCCTGTCACAAAGTACGTCCCAGATGTCCGAAGTCAGCACCTTGGTGGACACCCAAATGGATTCATCTTTCATGATGGATTCTCAGATGCTTACCGATTCCGAGTTGTTGGGCGACAGTACACTGGTAGATGGTGATGGCAAGGTACTCTCTTTCCCCTCTGGCGAAATTCAAACGCAGGCGAAGCATCGCCCGCCCCCGCTGCAGCCGGAAGAAGAGCAGGCGGGCAAGGGTGAACGTGTACGGGTGCTTGCCGAATTGCTCGACCAGATGGTCAACAACGCCGGTGAGGTGAGCATTTACCGTGCCCGTCTGGAACAGCACAACAAGACTGTTCAGAATGATCTGCAGGAATTGAACGACACGATCTCCCGCTTGCGCAAACAGCTGCGTGCCCTGGAGCTGGAAACCGAGGCCCAGATCCGCTCACGCCATGAGCGTGAGAGCGACAGCCAGCGTTACCAGGAATTCGATCCACTGGAAATGGATCAGTATTCCACCCTGCAGCAATTATCTCGGGCTTTGTCGGAAACCATCAATGACCTCTCCAATATCGGGGAGACCCTCAGCGACCAGACGCGCGATGCAGATACGCTGATGCTGCAACAGGCCCGTATCACCAATGATCTGCAGGACGGTCTGCTGCGCAGCCGCATGGTCCCCTTCAATCGCCAGGCTTCCAGATTGCAGCGTGTGGTGCGCCAGACGGCCCAGAACCTGGGCAAGAAAGCGGAACTCCATGTGCGGGGTGCGGAGGGTGAGATCGACCGCACCATACTGAATCGTATCATGGGGCCGCTGGAGCATTTGTTACGCAACGCGGTAGCCCACGGTATAGAACCGCCGGAACTGCGCACAAGCAATGACAAGCCGGAAGTCGGCAAAGTCTCTCTGGAGTTGTCCCGGGAAGGCACCGAAGTCGTGCTTACCATATCGGATGACGGTGCCGGGCTGGACAGCGAGGGCATTCGCAAGAAAGCGGTTGCCAACGGTTTGCTGGAAGCCGATGCAGAAGTGAATGACGATGCGCTCTACCAGTTCATCCTGCAACCGGGGTTTACGACGGCAACGGAAGTGACGCAGGTTGCCGGCCGAGGCGTGGGCATGGATGCGGTGGTGAGCGAAGTCAAGCAGCTGGGTGGCTCTCTGGAGATTCTTTCTCAGCAGGGACGCGGCAGCAGTTTCGTCATCCGCTTGCCCTTCACCCTGGCGATCTCAGAAGCGCTCCTGGTGCAGGTCGCAGACGAGACCCTGGCTGTGCCGCACGGCTCTTCCGAAGTCATCATCCGCGTATCCCGCAGCGATTTGGCTGCCTGCTACAAAGGCTATACCCCCGGTATCGAATATAACGGACATCAGTATCCGGTGCGTTACCTTGGAGCGATGCTGGGTATAGCAGAACCGGTGATCCAGGATACGGTAAAGTGGTATCCGTTGTTGTTGGTGAGATCCGGCGAGCAGCGTATGGCTATCCAGGTCGATCAGCTGTTAGGCAACTACCAGGTCGTCATCAAGTCCATTGGTGCGCAACTCAGCGGTGTGCGCTGGTTTACCGGGGGCACTATTCTGGCAGATGGGAAGATTGCCCTGTTGCTGGACATGAATGCCCTTGTCCGTTCGGATGTGGTCACCCAGACGCCCATTGTCCAGCAGGAAGAGGAAGCCGAGGGCATCACTGTCATGGTGGTGGACGATTCCATTACCGTGCGCAAGGTGACCAGCCGCCTGTTGGAACGTCACAATATGCAGGTGCTGACCGCCCGTGATGGTGTGGATGCCATTACCGTGTTGCAGGAAGCGAAGCCGGACGTCATGCTGCTGGATATTGAGATGCCGCGCATGGATGGTTATGAGTTGGCGCGTCATATTCGAAATACACCTAACCTCGCAGACATCCCGATCATCATGATCACATCGCGTACAGGTGAAAAGCACCGCGAGCGAGCCATGGCATTGGGTGTGAACCGCTATCTAGGCAAGCCCTACCAGGAGGCGGATCTGCTGGAGAACATCTACACGCTGCTGGCGGAGAATAGTAATGCATAGTGTTGAAACCGGCGCAGCGGGTGACCTTCAGGGATTGTTGATACCCCAGCGGAAAATGCCTCTGTTGCTGCCCTCCGCAGCGGTTATCGAGATACTTGGTTACCGTGAAGTGACAGAAAGCGAGTCTGATGCCAGCTGGCTGCTGGGCAGCTTTTCATGGCGAAATCTGGTGTTGCCACTGGTTTCCATGGAGCGGGTGCTGGGCGTGGAAAGGGAAGGTAAGCGCGGACGCAAGCGAATTATCGTTGTACATGTTTTTTCGGACAGGCTGAAAATGCCCTTCATCGGCATCGAAGCCACGGGCATGCCACGCCTGGTCAACCTGAATGAGGATACCTTGTCTTTAGCCGAAGGTGAGCCCTGGCCGGTTGACTGGCCCATCAGTGATCGCGTGAAGGTTCAAGATACCGAAGCGCTGATTCCGGACCTGGATCGTCTTGGCGCGCTACTGGAGAAAGTCCCCCCATAGCACCTGCGCCGCAGCAATTGCTGCCAGGGGCGCGGTTTCGGTGCGTAATATCCTCGAGCCCAGTCGTATGGCTGTGCAGCCTGCAGCAAGTGCGGCATGCCTTTCTTCGTTGCTGAATCCTCCTTCCGGCCCAATCAGAAAGCAAACGCCGGATACCGGTTTTTCCACATCGGCAAGACTGCCCTGTGCTTCAGGGTCCATGAATAGCACATTGCGTTCTCCCCGTTCCAGCCAGGTCTGATAGTTTTCCACGGGAAGGAGTTCAGGAAGGCGGCGCCGACCGGATTGCTCACAGGCATTGATGATGATGCCTCTCCAATGCTGCAAGCGCTTTTCCCTGCGTTGGGGCGATAGTTTGACCTGGGTTCGCTTTGTTATCAGGGGTGTGATCTGCTGTACGCCCAGCTCCACACTTTTCTGTATGGCCAGATCCATGCGTTCTCCGCGGGAGATGCCCAGCGCCAGACGGATGGAAAAATCCGGAAGTGCTTCGGGTTCTGCAGCATGGGTGATGCGAGCAGTTACCATGCGTTTTTCAACCCGCAGCAATTCGGCCTGGTAGTCCCGGCCATCTTCACCGTTGAAGAGGATGATGTCCTGCCCCCGCTTCATGCGCAGTACTTGCTGCACATGGCGGGCGATGCCAGGGGGAAGCACCAATTCCTCACCCACGGCCAATGGTTGCGCCACCCAGTTACGAGGCGTTCTCACCGTTGGTTATGCCGAGTGCGGCGCAAATCTGTAGCACGCTGGCGGACTGGTTCATGGTGTAGAAGTGCAGACCGGGAGCGCCGCCGTCCAGAAGTTGCCGGCAAAGTGTGGTGACAACCTCTGCGCCGAAGGCCTGGATGCTGCTCAGGTCATCGCCATAGGATTCCAGGCGTTTGCGAATCCAGCGGGGAATCTCGGCACCGCAGGCATCCGAGAAGCGTGCCAGGGAACTGTAGTTGGTGATGGGCATGATGCCCGGCACGATGGGGATTTCGATGCCGCGCTGCTGGCAATCGTCGAGGAAGCGCCAGTAGGCATCGGCATTGTAGAAATACTGGGTGATGGCGCCGTGTGCGCCGCTTTCCACCTTGCGGCGAAAATTGTCCAGATCTGCCTGGGCGCTTTCGGCCTGAGGGTGAAATTCGGGATAGGCGGCCACTTCGATGTGGAAAGCATCATCGAAGGTCTGACGGATAAGAGCCACCAGTTCGTTGGCGAAATTGAGTTCACCCAGCCCGCCCAGGCCTGAACCCGAAGGCAGATCGCCGCGCAGGGCGACGATGCGTTTGATCCCCTGTCCAAGGTAACGCTCCAGGATGTCCAGTATTTCACCCTTGTCAGTCCCGATACAGGACAAATGCGGTGCTGTATCGATACCCTGTTCGCGCAGCCAGTCGACGGTGGCGAAGGTGCGATCCTGGGTGGAGCCGCCCGCGCCGTAGGTCACACTAAAATATTCCGGATCCAGTTTATTTAACTCAGCCACGACCAACTTGAGTTTCTCCATACCCGTTTCGGTCTTGGGTGGAAACAGCTCGAAGCTGATGGATGGCGCCTTTTTGTTTGATGTGTCCATGTGGAAATCAGCCGCCGGGTGACCTTTCGGCGCCCGGCAACCTACCCTCAGTAACGGTAATGGTCAGGCTTGTAAGGGCCATCTACGGGAACGCTGATGTAGTCGGCCTGTACCTGGGATAGCTTAGTGAGGTTGACGCCGATCTTGTCGATATGCAGACGGGCGACTTCCTCGTCCAGTTTCTTGGGCAGGATATAGACCTCGTTCTTGTATTCACCGGTCTGGTTGAACAGCTCCATTTGAGCCAGTACTTGGTTGGTGAAGGATTTGGACATGACGAAGCTGGGATGACCCGTCGC
>DTXR01000304.1 GCA_012962365.1 Chromatiaceae bacterium
CGTCGTTTTCGTCGCTGAGCGCCATGCCGCGATTGACCGTGGCGACAAAACCCAGGTTTTTCTCATTCTCCAGCAGCTCCACGTGATCATGCTGGGCGGCGAATTGGCGCAAATCATCGGGAATATACGGGTCAGGAGACGCATCATTGATAACGATGAGCCGATGGGGCGTTTGCTGGGGGTTGTTCACAACGGCGTCGAGACAGCGCCGCAGCTCTTCCCGCCCACCATACACCGGAACGATTACGTCCACCAGTCGCGTCATTTCCTATCCACGGCAAACAGTTTGCGCACAATTTTCACGGCCGCGTGGTTGAGCTGGGCATCACGTTCCTCCACGATGGAAACGGCGTATTCCAGTTCAGAGGCAAGTTTCTGCAACTGGGAGTCGCGCTCCTCCACCACCGACCGTGCGTATTCCAGGTCACTTGACAGTTCTTTGATCTGGGCATCCCGTTCGTCGATTATGGAGTGGGCATGCGCAAGCTCTCCAGCCAGTTTTTCCTGCTGCCCGTCTTTTTCTGCAATTACATCCAGTGCTCTCTGGTAGTCATCACCCAAGATCTGCATTTCATTGTTGATCGCGAACAGCCGGCGATTGGTTCGGGCCAGACTCTCCGCGAGCACCTGGCCATCTTCCAGCAACCTTTCATAGTCTTGCCAGACAGCATCCAGCGCCGCAACTTCCAGCTTCCCCGAATGCAACAGACTGTAGGCCTGGGCTGTCATATCATGCAGCCCTCCCCCAGATTCCGCTTCTTGCTGTTCCTGGTGGCACAGACTAGGGTCAATGGCTTCAGCGATTGCTTCTGCAGTTTCATCCAGATCATTTGGCCAGGTGATGGCCAGACCCTCGCCGACTCTCCTCAGAACGGCTTTCCAGTCATTCAGCAAGGCAGCATAATCTGCGCTGCTCCGAGGTAACTCACGGCTCGCTTTCTCACTGTCTGAGGTATAGCGCAGCCACAACAGGTTTGCCGAGTCTTCCGTCAGGGGATCACGGCGGCAAAGAGACGCCGATACTTCTCCAGGCTCACGGGTTGCAAGAACCACCACCGGGTTCCAGCCCGCCTTTTGCGCGGCAACCTCCCAGAACGGCAGCAACAGGCACAGTCGGGGGTCTTTGATCACCGCAAGGGAAGCATCAGCAGCGAACGCTGATCGCAGAAAAGATTCCGCCTGCTGCTCCAGATCGCTAATGGAATTTTCAGACCACCACTGCGACGGCAGCGGCAGAAAATCGTACCATTTTCGCCCCAGGGCGGAGAGCAGCTGCTCGTTGATGGGAACCAGTTCCCGGTGCTCCCAGAAACCTCTGGCATTGACGCCCTGCTGCGCTTCGAGCAGGTCTTCACCCACATCGGCACCCAGCAGATTCAGCACCCGTGTAAGCACTGAAGTGCCACTGCGGTGCATACCCAGCACCAGAATCAGCGTCCGTGTATCAGCCATCAGCCAACACCAAGTCGGGCAAGGCAGAATCCAGCAGAATAAGGTAAGCTTCGCTCATATGTTCGATGATACGTGTTTTCCCCGGCCAGATGAATCATGAATGACCCCAGCAGCTACAATTTTTCCTTCAGTTACAATCTAGATGCCAACCCTCCCGCGCCCCGGGAAGAAGAACTGATCGCATTCGATGAATGCGTGGAGTATCCCCTACCGGAACAACGGGTATTGCTGCGCAGCAAGAACAGCGGAAAACAGATCACCGTAACCAACGATGTCGCCTATTCCCTGCGTCTGTGCCGGGAGTTTCGAACGCTGCCGGAACATATCCAGCACCTCGGAAGGGAAATTCCCGAGCTGGCAAATGAACCGGAAGATATCCGCCAGGTACTCAACAGTATCGAACAAGCGGGGCTGATGCTGTCAGCCGCCAGCAAGGTGAAAAGCCTTGTGTCTGCAAAGCCGTTCCAGCCTTCAGAAACAAACCTGTGTTATTGCATCCTGACCTGTGATCGGGCAGAAGCGCTTGCCCGGCTTCTGGACAGCATGGCCGTCAATCATCATTTCCTCGAACGGAACACCTATCATGTGATCGATGATTCCAGGGCGCCGGAAAGCAGGCAGCGAAACCGATCCATCTGCGCGGATTTTTCTACAAGCCACGGCATGAAACTGCACTATTTCGGCATAGAAGAACAGAATCACGCACTGCGGCAGTTGAAAGCTCAACTGTCTGAATACGCCGAAGGCATCGATTTTCTTCTCGGACGTTATGAGGACAACCCTGCGATTCCTTCTTACGGTCGCACCCGCAACTGGGGACTGTTATTGAGCGGCGGGCGAAAGCTGATTCTGGTCGATGACGACATCCTGTTTCAGCGGGTCAAGCCGGCCGATGACGAAAAGGATCTAGAGATCACATCCTTATCCCGGGTGGCAACCTTCTTCGATACGGACAGCGAATGGGAAAAGCTGCCGGACGGCGGACAAACTGACCCCACAGCAGGCGTATTCCACCAGGCGCTTGGCGCCACGCTTACCGAAACACTGTCCCTGACGGGAAAAGACTCTCTGCCACAAACTGCCCTGCGCAACCTGTACCCCTCGGATTACGCCTGGATCAACGCAGATTCTAAGGTACTGCTGACATCCTGCGGTTATGCAGGCGATCCGGGCACAGCATCGAATATCTGGATCTACCATCTGCCGGCAGAATATCGGCAACAACTCTTCGAGTCCGAACAGAACTATCAGCAGCACATCACGGCACGCAATGCCTGGATGGGAAGCTTTGGCCATACTTTTCGTAACCAATGCACCCTGATGTCTGCTGTGACGGGTATCGACAACACACGGCTCGCACCCCCTTATTTCCCCCTGTTCAGAAATGAGGATCTGCTGTTTGGCGTGATGCTACACCATCTCCACCCCAAGGGTTTGTTTCTTGATAACCCCTGGGCCGTTCCCCATCTTCCCGCCGAGCACAGGCAGTGGGAGAAGGATCATGCACTCAAACCACAGAGCTATGGTTTGCTGGATTTCTGCTCTGACGCACTGATGCTCAACGCACCCACGTTACCCACAGATACACCTGCCAGGCGCCTGTCCGAATGCGCAGATTTCTTTTGCCATCTTGGCCGGTTGTCCGACAAAGCGCTGGAAGAAAAAATCGCCGAGCAGACACTGGGATTGCGCACCACACAGGTCACGCGCCTCTCAAAGGTTCTAAGCGAAAGTCAGGGCGCTCCGGAGTTCTGGAAACGGGATCTGCAGCGCATCATCCAGGCAGGAGAGAAAAGCCTGGCTTCACCACTGCCTCGCGGCTTTCAGGCTGTGCCTGGCAGTGAAGATGAACAAAGGTCGCTGGCCCGGTCTCAATGGCAGCTGTTTGCCCAGGGCATACAAAGCTGGGAAGCCTGCCTGCAAGCCATGAAAGACATTCAGACCGACGCTTCGTAAGCAGCCAGCACGTCCCCGGCATCGCCCTGCATTTTGGACACACCCTGTTCGATCCACACCACGCGGTCACAGAGTTCAGCCATCATCCCGATGTTGTGAGACACGAGGATCACGCTGCGATTTGAACGGATCCGGTGCTTGATTTCATCGGACGATTTTTTGCGAAAAGCGGCATCTCCAACCCCCAGCACTTCATCGATGAGCAGGATATCCGGGTCAGCCTGCATGGCAACGGAGAAACCGAGCCGGGCCCTCATACCTGCAGAATAGCTGGAAACCGGCTCGTCGATAAACGCTTCCAGCTCGGCAAAGGCCACGAGCTTATCCATATTCGTTTCTATGCGGGCTTTTGGTGCTCCCAACAGCATACCCGACAAAATCGCATTCTCCCGCCCCGTGAGCAGAGGCACAAAGCCGACCTGCAATGACAACAAAGACGCACTCACACCCGCATTGCGGATTTCACCTCTATCCGGGGCAATGATACCGGCAATCACTTTCAGCAAAGTCGTCTTACCCACGCCATTGCGACCGATCACACCCAGGGTTTCACCGTGTTTCAGTTCCAGGGAAATGTCCTTCAGCGCCCAGTAAAGTTCACCACTACGCCCACTGCGGCCACGCCGGTAGGCAACACCCACACCCTCCAGAGACAGGATGGCACTCATGCCAACCTCGGATACAAGCGATCGAAGCGATGCAACAGGAACAGGCCAAGCGCGCAAAGGGCCAGAGAAAGCAGCGCTACGAGGCCCAGAACAGACATATCCGGCCAGCGGCCAAACAACAACACATCCCGCCAGGCATGGATGATATGCACCATGGGATTCAAATCCAGCAATACACCAAGCCAGCCATGGAGATTGCTGGTATCAAAGAATACGCCGGACAGAAAGAACATGAGCATCAGCACATTGTTCATCAACAGTTTCAAATCAGGATACAAAGGCGTCAGTGCGGACACCGTGAAGGACACGCCGCAGATCAACAGCCCTTGCAGCAGCAGCAACAGCGGCAACATCAGCCATGGCCACCCCGGAGACACCCCGTACAGGAGCAGGAACAGCAGCAGCAACAGCAGGGTCACGAGAAATTTCACACTGTTCTTAAGAATCACCACTGCGGGAAAAAACACCTTGGGCAGATACACCTGAGACATCAGTCCCTTGCCAGCGACAATCACGTTCAATGACATGCGCACCGTCGTATCAAACCACTTCCAGACCACCAGCCCGGTCAGCAACCAGGGCACAAAATTCTCACCGCCGCGCTGCAAGGCAACAGCGAATATGATGTAGAAAGCCCCCATGTATAAAACCGGCTCCAGCACCCACCACAACATGCCCATGTAACCCCGGGCGGCCTCGACCTTCAGGTCTGCCCGGGCTTTGTACAGAATCAGTTGCAGGTAGTGGGGCGTCATACGGTCTTGCCGATCCGAAACAACAAAGGCACTTCCAGTACCTTGGGGTGGGAAATTCCGTGCTCCCAGAGTCCGTCTTCTCCCCAGCAGTCCCCGTGGTCGGCACAAATGATCACCGTCGCATCAGAGAAGGCTTCCAGCAGAGGCGCCAGTTGGACATCCACCCATTCCAGAGCCAGAATC
>DTXR01000305.1 GCA_012962365.1 Chromatiaceae bacterium
ACGCTGGTGGCGGTGCCCTCCGCGACCACCGCCGCCGCCACCAAAAATATCGCCAAACACATCGCCAAATATATCGCTGAAACTGCCGCCTGCCCCGCCGAATCCGCCGGCACCGCCTCCCATGCCGGCAGAGCCATCCACGCCAGCGTGGCCGAACTGGTCATAAGCGGCACGTTTCTGATCATCGGACAGTACCTCGTAGGCCAGCTTGACTTCCTTGAACCTGCTTTCGGCCTCATCGCCATCTTCCCCGGAATTCCGGTCGGGATGGTATTTCATCGCGAGCTTGCGATAGGCTTTTTTTATCTCGACACTGGTGGCTGTTCGACTGACCCCCAGCACTTCGTAGTAATCACGTTTAGACATGATTCTTCCCGTCAGATGATGCTCCTGAATACCCGGATTCAGGATACTGTTCCCACCCGGTGATTCCGGGCAGACAAAATGCAAAAATCCGGGAGCAGTCATGCTACTCCCGGCTTTTCAATACATCAGACCTACTCCGGTCTTATTTCTTGTCGTCCACTTCCTCGAACTCAGCATCGACGACATCGTCATCTGCAGATGCCTGTCCGGCTTCGGCCCCAGGCTGTGCACCTGCGGCACCTGCCGCACCGGCATCACCCGCATCCTGGTACATTTTTTCGGCCAGCTTGCCGGAAGCCTCCGTCAGGGCTTTGGTCTTGGCTTCGATGGCCGTCTTGCTGTCACCTTTCATGGCCTCTTCGAGTTCTTTCATCAGGCTCTCGATATTGGCCCGCTCCGCGCCATCGATCTTGTCGCCCATCTCCTCCAGCGATTTCCTGGTGGCGTGCAACATGGCATCTGCCTGGTTGCGAGTTTCCACCATCTCGTGGAATTTCTTGTCTTCCTCGGCATGAGCCTCGGCGTCCTTCACCATCTTTTCGATCTCTTCATCGCTGAGACCTGAAGAGGCGGTGATCTTGATGCTCTGCTCCTTGCCGGTTGCCTTGTCCTTGGCGGACACATTCAGAATACCGTTGGCATCGATATCGAAGGTCACCTCGATCTGGGGTACGCCACGGGGTGCCGGCGGAATGTCTGTCAGGTCGAAACGGCCCAGGGACTTGTTAGCCGACGCCATCTCCCGTTCACCCTGAAGCACATGCACGGTAACCGCAGACTGGTTGTCATCAGCCGTAGAGAAGATCTGCGATGCCGTGGTCGGAATCGTGGTGTTCTTCTCGATCAGCTTGGTCATCACGCCACCCATGGTCTCGATACC
>DTXR01000306.1 GCA_012962365.1 Chromatiaceae bacterium
CCGCAGTTTCTGTCGTCCACACGAATACCCAGTGCGCTGATATTGTCGCTGTGGGACTGTCCGTTTTTTTCTGCGGCAGCGCTGAGCATGAGCAGCGCCTTCTTCAATGGAAAGACATTCCATAAGGTCTCCACCAGTTGCTTTTGGGGCAATTGGTTCCACAAGCCATCAGAGCACAGCAGCAGCAGATCATTGGGCTGTAGCGGAAAAGGCGGTTCTGTGGAGGGCATGGGGGCACTGCGCTGGCCACCGACACAGCGGGTAAGGGCGCGATTGTCGGGGTTTCTCTCGCCGTTGGCATCCCGCTGGGGTACGCTGTGATCTGTCGACTGGAGGATGATTTCACCATCCCGCAGCAGGTAGAGGCGGCTGTCGCCGGCATAACTCCAATAGCAATTGCCGTCCTGTATCAAGGCCATCACCACCGTCGTGCGTGGGGTGATGGGTGGCTCCTGTGCCTGCCCATATTGGTTGACCAGTTTGTGGGCATGAGCGACACAATGGTGAAAGAAGAATTGGGGGCTGCTGATGGGTTTGGGCGTTTTGGAAAACAGTTGCTCGCACACGTTGACCATGATCTGAGCCGCCACCTCACCGCGGGGGTGGCCTCCCAGTCCATCTGCCAGCACCATCAGGCAGCTCTGCCTGTAGTTGAAGATGGCGCAGCGATCCTGGTTGTTGGATCGGTCGCCCTGCAGGGAGATGCGTGCAGTTTCCATCAGCTTGCCTTGCGCGCTCCTGTTTTTGCCGGATCTTTGTTGAGTTGCTTGAGCAACAAAGCGGCAGATTGTATACGTTTCTGCGGGTCGATTTCCATGGCATGATCGATGGCTTGCAGCAAATGCCGGGGGTAGCGTTTACCGAAGGCTTCCACTGCTGGCACCATGGTGTCCTTGGCGTGGCGTTCGATGGCCGTGGGCGGGGGTTTCCCCTCGATACAGGTGCGCATACTGGCGCCGATGGCATAGATGTCTGTCCAGGGGCCCACCTTGCTGATGCCGCGATACTGCTCGATGGGAGAAAACCCCGGGGTGATGACCTGTGCCTTTTTCTTGCCTTCCGTACTCAGATGATAAACAGCGCCAAAATCCAGCAGTAGTGGTCGTCCGCCGGGGCGGATATGGATGTTGCCCGGCTTGATGTCCAGGTGCAGGTGCTGGGCATTGTGGATAACTTCTAGGGCATCCAGCAGTGGCGGAAATACGGTCATGAGAAAACGGGTGCTCAGGCCACCCTTGCGGCGCTTGATGTAGCGCCCCAGGTTCTTGCCTGGCTGGTAATCCATGACCAGATAGGCAGTTTCATTGTCCAGAAAGCAGTTGCGCACATTGACGATATTGGGGTGGCGCAGCATGGCCAGCGCCTTGGCTTCGAGGAAAAACAGCCTCAGACCCCGGTAGAATTTGTCTTTCGCTTCTTCGTTGGCAAAAATGATTTCGCCATTCTCGTTACGATTGCCGAAACGCTTGGGCATGTATTCCTTGATAGCGACCTCGTCATGGGAATCTTCCTCTTCACCAAGGTATATGAGACTGAACCCACCGCTGCCGATGAGCTTGTGTACCTTGTAATAGTCAAGCCGGGTGCCTGATGGCAGTGGCTCGCGTTTTTCCGGTGACATGAACGGTCTGTATTAATAAAGGCATCCCAAGATAAACCAAAGTATCATAAAGTGTATGACTTTTGTGCAGTAATTTATCGGAGCTGTGGAAAGATGATACGAAGTATGACGTCCTTCGCAAGAGGCGGCCGGACAGAAGATGGGATCGAGCTGATATGGGAGTTGCGCTCGGTAAATCACCGCTATCTGGAGGTGCAGCCGCGCCTGCCGGAAGATTTCCGCCAGCTCGACGCCCAGGTGCGGGAAGCTGTTGCCAACCGCCTTGGCCGGGGTAAGGTCGAGTGTGGTTTGCGTTACAAGACCAGTGGCGCCGATATCGCCGGGGTTTCCCTGAACGAGCCGGTGCTGGAACAACTTCTCGGTGCCATGGAAATGATCCGCAATCGGGAGTCGTTGTTGCGGGAGCCGGACATCATGGCCGTGCTTTCCTGGCCGGGGGTGACCGTGGCCACTGCTCCGGATCTTACGCCGGTGCAGGAACGGGCGATGACGCTGCTGGAAGCGGTGCTGGATGACCTGGTTGCAACCCGGGAAAGGGAAGGGCAGCGTCTGGCCGCTCTGATTGAAAGCCGGTGTGAATTGCTGCAGGAACAGGTGGAAAAGGCCAGGCAGCGCATGCCGGTGGTCATCGGGACGGTGCGCGAACGCCTGCGCAACCGTCTGGCGGAAGTCTGCGAGAACATGGACGAAACGCGTCTGGAGCAGGAAATGGCGCTCCTCGCTCAGCGACTGGACGTGGATGAGGAAATGGATCGACTGTCCACCCATTTGCAGGAAGTTCAGGATGTGTTGAAACGGGATGAGCCCGTGGGCAGGCGGCTGGATTTTCTTATGCAGGAACTCAATCGCGAGGCCAATACACTGGGTTCCAAGTCTGCCGACAGTGAGACCACGGCCATCTCCGTGGAAATGAAGGTACTCATCGAACAAATGCGGGAACAGGTACAGAACATTGAATAAAGGCAATCTATTTATCGTCTCTGCGCCGTCCGGCGCCGGGAAAACCAGTCTGCTCAAGGAGCTGCTGAAAGCCAACGACCGGTTGGTGCTTTCTGTTTCCCACACCACCCGCCTGCCCCGGCCGGGAGAAGTGGATGGCGAGCATTATCATTTCGTGTCCGTGGATGAATTCGTGAAGCTGGCTGGAGAGGGCGCGTTTCTGGAGCAGGCGCAAGTATTCGACAACTACTACGGCACCAGCCAGGCAGGTGTGCAATCCCAGCTGGGACAGGGACTGGATGTGGTGCTGGAAATCGACTGGCAGGGCGCCCAGCAGGTACGCAAGGTCTTTCCCGATGCGATTTCGGTCTTCATCATTCCACCTTCCATCGCGGCTCTGCGGGAGCGTCTGAGTGGCCGGGGGCAGGATAATGACACCGTGATCGAACGCCGCATGCGGGATGCCCGGAAGGAACTGTCACATTATGCGGAATACGATTTTCTGGTAGTGAATGATCGTTTCGAGGATGCGCTGGATGATCTGGCCTGCATTGTGCGTGCCCAGAGCCTGCGACTCGAAAGAAACGCGCCGCGCCATGCCGATGCCCTGCAGGAAATGCTGGGCTGATTGCTATCTTTGGCACCGGTTGCAGTAGTAGCTGGAGCGCTGCCCCAGTGTTGTGTGGCGGATCTTTTGGCCACAACCGGGGCAGGCTTCGCCATCCCGTCCATAGATTTGCAGTTTCTGCGCAAAGTAACCGGGTTTGCCGTCTGACTGGACAAAATCCTGCAGGGTGGTACCGCCGCACTCAATGGCGGTAGCCAGAATTTCCTTTATGGCCGGCACGAGGCGTTCGTAACGTTTCCGGGAGATGCTGCCGCAGGAGCGGGTGGGTAGAATGCCTGCCCGGAACAGGGCTTCATTTGCATAGATATTGCCCACCCCTACGACCGTCTTGCCGTCCATGATGAATTGTTTTACCGTCACCTTGCGCTTGCGGGAACGGCGGAAAAGGTACTCGGCACTGAATGCCTCCGACAGGGGTTCCGGCCCCAGGTGTGCGATCAGCGGGTGCTTTTCCACGGCTTCTTCTGCCCAGAGCACGGCGCCGAAGCGGCGGGGATCATGTAGCCTCAGGCACTGTTGCCCGAAAACCAGATCGAAATGGTCGTGCCTGTCTGGCGGTGTCGATGCGGGCAGGATGCGCAGGCTGCCGGACATGCCCAGATGCATGAGCAGGCAGCCGTTGCTGAAATGCAGCAGCAGGTATTTTCCCCGGCGCCCGATGGTTCTAAGCTTGCGACGCCTCAGCAGCTCCGGCAGACCGGCGGGAATTGGCCAGCGCAGCTTCGGCTGGCGGATGACCATGCCGCTCACGGTCTTTCCCTGAATATGCGGCTGAATGCCGCGGCGGGTGGTTTCGACTTCCGGTAGCTCAGGCATGGCTCAGGGCTGCTGTGAAAGATAGTGGGTGTAGCTGTCGCTGATCAGGTGGATCTGGTTTCCGGTCTGAGCATAACGCAGGCCAGAGGCGGGATCGAGACCGCCGATCCGCAATTCTGTATCGTCCAGTTTTAGCTCGAAGCGGGGAGGCATCAGCCCAAAGGCCTGCAAATCGTGATCTGCTGCGGGAAAACGGTACAGGCTGGGAAGCTGTGCGATATGCAGCAGCTTGTTCAGGCGGTCAGGATTTTTGGCTGGCTGGCCTGACGCGGCATCGATCCAGATGTCCTTCTGCCGCCGCAGCTTCGCGGTAATCGTGCCGTTGTGGCGGATTTCGATCCGGCTGATCAGATGTGTATCCAGAGGGGTGATGGGGCTCAAGACGTCGTGCTGCTGCCGGAAATGGTTGTAGATGGCCAGACTCATCAGCATGACCAGGGCGACCAGTATCCAGTTGCTGCGAATGACCGGGCTCATGCCTTTTTGCGCCTCCAGCCGATGAACAGCCCAGTAACCACGAGTAGTATCGGTATGCCAAACATGAAGATACCGGCCATGCCGGCAATCCGGGCGGGGCGCCAGTGCAACTGCTGGTCTGCGGGAACGAACTCGGGAATGTCGATGAGCTGACTGTTGCCGCTCAACCAGTGTATCAGCGCCAGACCGAAGTCGCGGTTGGCGCCATTTCCGATGAAGCTGTTGCTGAGAAAATCACTGTCGCCGATAACGATGACTTTCTGCAATTCGCCAGATGCTGTTTTCCGGGTAAGCGCCAGCGCCAGATCCAATGGGCCTCTTTGCTCTCCCGCCGCAGGATCCCGGGCGATGCTGCCGCGAAGTTCGCCGGTTTCGTTCCAGCTGCGGGCGCCTGTGCGCAGCAAAGGGGTTGCCGTCCATTTGTCATCCATGATTTCAGGCACCCGCGCATGTGGCAGGAACACGGCTGCGTTCAGGGTCTTTTCGAGTGGGGAATGCTCTGTAGGTCTGCCAATGGCGATGTTGGGGCTGTCCATGCCCATGTCTGCCGCAGCCGCATCCACGACGGTGCCCGGCAGGAAGGTGATGCCGAGGTAATCCAGCAGCGGTCGGGGAATCCGGCCATCCGCCAGCCACAACAGGGAGCCGCCATGTTCGAGGTAGTTCAGCAGTATTGCTGCCTCGTCGTCCGTCAGTTCCGTGGCAGGCGCGGCGAGAATGAGCAGCTGCACGTTGTCCGGTACCTGTCCGGTACTGCCTGGTTCGAGTTCGATGAGCTTGTAGGATTTTCCCCTCAGCAAGTCACCGAAGCTGCCCAGGTCATGATTCTTCACGCCAGTCAGAGAGGCCTCGCCATGCCCTTTGATCCCGGCTATCCAGCCCTGATTGTTTAGGCTCAGGCGGGCGATGGCTTCGGTCAGCAACTGTTCGTTGACGCCGCCGATACGTTCCTGACGGCCGGCATATTCCAGCAGCAGCTGGGGCGTGTGATGAATTTCCAGCTCTCGTGCCAGTTCCGGTTCCTGGCTGGGGTCGACGAATTTCAGCGACAGATGAGGGTAGTGCTGCCGGTATTTGCTCAGCAGGGTGGTGACCCTGGCGCGTTGCAGGGGAAGATCAGGAACGAAGGCGGTGACATGCAGCGGCCCTTGCAGACCTTGCAGCAGTGCCAGGGTCTGGGGGTGCAGTTGGTTTCGACCCTGGCTGCTCCAGTCCCATTGCAGAGGATAGAGGTTGGCCAGGGTCAGCACCAGCCCGAGACACAGCAGTATCAGAAACTGGTAAAGGGGATGGCGCCATTTCATTCCCCACCTCCCAGGCGCCAGATTCTGTGGACGGCGAGGCTCAGCGCGCTGAGGGTGATAGCGGAAAAATAGATGATATTGGGTGTAGCGATCAGACCCTGCTGAAAGGACGACAGTTGCGCATTGAGTGACAGGGACTGCATCACCCCCCCGTTGCTGCCATCGAGCAGCCACAGGAGAAACAGCAGCCCCCAGCTCATTGCGGCGGCGGTCATGGGTTGCTCGCTGATGGCGGAAAGCCAGACACTGATGGCGGCAGCCATGGCGGCGAACAGTAACAGGCCCAGAAAGCTGGCCGCCAACCGCCCCGCATCGACGGCGCTGCCGAGTTCCAGAACCCAGGTCATGACCAGGGGGATGAGCAACAGGGGCAGGGTTGCCAGCAACAGCCCCAGCCATTTGCCGATGACCAGCTGCCAGGGAGAGACTGGCGCCGACAGCAGCAGTGTCATGCGCCCGCTACGCAGTTCATCAGCGAAGCTGCCCATCCCCTGCAGCGGGATGAGGATCAGTGATATCAATGCGGCGGACGACAGGGTAGGGGTGATGACTGTGTCGATGAGTCCCATGGGGCTGTTACCGGCCACGAGTTCCGGCAGTATTTTCAGATAGACTTCAAGCTGCAGAAACAATAACCAGGCCAGTATCAGTTGTGCTGCCGCCAGGGCTACCCAGGTACTGCTTTTGGTGTAGGCATCCCACAGCTCACGACGGGCGATGGTGGCTATCATGGCTGCTCTCCCGGTTCGCTGGCGATGGCATCGGTGAGCAGGGATTGCAGATTGTACTGAGCAGGAATCAGCGCCTGCAATTGCCAACCCCTGGTCAGGGCCTGCCGGATGAATTCATCGGCGGGGCCATTCATTTCAAGCTGATACCAGCCATTGTCCTGTGGATATACCGCTTTCACCGTGGTGATTTCGGTCAGATCCCCGGTGTTTTCGGGGGGAGCGCTCAGCTGAACACGCACCAGGTTGCTTTCATCCAGCGCCTGTTCCGCAACCTGGCGTCCGTTGTTCAGGATGATCACCCGCCGGCAAAGCTGCTCCATGTCGGCGAGGATATGGCTGGCGAGGAGGATGCCGCATTCGCTGCCAAGTTCCCGGATCAGGTCGCGCAGCGTTTGCGCCTGCGCGGGATCCAGGCCGGCAGTGGGTTCGTCCAGGATCAGGATGACTGGGCTGTGTATCAATGCCTGGGCGATGGCTACGCGCTGGGCCATGCCTTTGGAGAGTTTGCTGCAGAGGCGTTTTCCCAGGGGTTGCAAATCCAGCCGCTTCTTGATGGCTGTACCCGCGCGGGCGGCCTCAGCGCTTGCCATGCCGCGCAGGCGGGCGGCGAAATCCAGGTTCTCGTCCACGGTGAGGCTGGCATATAGAGGCGCCGATTCGGGCAGCAGACCGATGTGCTTTTTCGAGCGGGGGTGTTGGTGAAGGTTCAGGCCCAGCACCTCCACATGGCCGCTGGTGGGTGCCAGTGCGCCACTGAGCAAAGCCATAGCCGTGGATTTGCCCGCGCCATTGACGCCAAGCAAGCCAACTACTTCGCCGCGCTGCAGGCTCAGGCTGAAGTCCCTGAGACGGGTGTTTCCCTGGTCCGTTCTTCCCAGGTTGCTGGCTTTTAATAACGGGTTGTTCATGCTGTGGTGATAATAATCTCTGTGGGATGTTGCGCACATCATATAATGCAATGATCCGTAAATTGCACCAATGTCACACGAATACCACAACAGTATTTTTTGATCAGATGAGCATGATACTACTTGGCGTCGATACCGGGGGCACCTTCACCGATTTTGTCCTTTGGCGGGATGGAAAACTTCATGTGCACAAGTTGCTGTCCACGCCCCAGGCGCCGGAGGAGGCGATCCTGCAGGGCATTGCCGACCTTGGCCTGGAAGGCGAAGACCTGCGCATGGTGCATGGTTCTACGGTGGCTACCAATGCCGCGCTGGAAGGCAAAGGCGTGAAAACCCTCTTCGTCACCAATCGTGGTTTTGCTGACATGCTGTCCATCGGCCGCCAGAATCGCAGGGAGCTCTACAATCTGCAGCCCCACCGTCTGCCGCCCCCGGTTCCTTCAGAACTCTGCGTGGAAGTGGGTGGCCGGTTGTCCGCCCAAGCTGAGTTGTTGGATAGGCTGACCATAGCGGACAGGGAGCGGTTGGCTCAAGCGATAGCAGAACATCAGCCCCGGTCGGTGGCCGTGAATCTGCTGTTTTCCTGGCTCGATGACAGTACCGAAAAAGACATTGCCAAGGAATTGTCCGATGATCTGTTCGTTTCCCTGTCATCAGAGGTATTGCCCGAGATACGGGAGTATGAACGTGGCATGGCCACCTGGCTCAATGCCTGGGTAGGTCCTCTGGTACAGGGTTACCTGCAACGGCTGCAAACCGGATTGAGTGGCAGCCGCATCTCGGTGATGCAAAGCTCGGGAGATACAGTGCTTGCAGATCATGCAGGAGACCAGGCGGTGCGCATGTTGCTTTCCGGGCCGGCGGGCGGGCTGGTTGCTGCGGGCTTCCTGGGGCGGCAAACAGGTTTCGAGCGCCTTCTCAGTTTCGATATGGGCGGAACATCCACCGATGTGGCTTTGCTGGATGGTGAGCCCAGGCTCACGAATGAGGGATGTATCGGTCCCTACACAGTTGCTGTTCCCATGGTGGATATGCATACCATCGGTGCGGGCGGTGGATCCATCGCCTGGCTGGATGAGGGCGGTATGTTGCAGGTGGGGCCTGAATCGGCGGGAGCCCATCCCGGCCCGGCCTGTTACGGGCAGGGAGGGCGTCAGGCGACGGTGACAGATGCCAACCTACTTCTGGGACGTTTGCTGTCGGATGTTTTTCTTGGCGGGGATATGCAGTTGGATGTGGCAGCGGCAGAAAAAGCCCTGGGGCGGCTGGCAAAAGACATGGCATGTGGAGTGCTGGAAGCGGCGCAAGGCGTGATACGTCTGGCCAATGAGCACATGGCTAGAGCATTGCGCACCATATCCCTTCAGCGAGGGGTAGATCCCGCCGGTTTTGCGCTGGTTTCCTTCGGTGGCGCTGGCGGCATGCATGTCTGTGCCCTGGCGGAAGCGCTGGGAATGAAGCGGGCGCTGGTGCCTGTGCACAGTGGTGTGTTGTCTGCGCTGGGTATGCTGGTAGCACGCCCGGGAAGGCGGCTGTCCCGTACATGGTTGATGCGGCTGGATGCAGTGACAGATGCAGAAATCGATTCTGCGCTGGATGCTTTGGGAAAGGAAGCACTGGTGTTGATGGAGGCAGAAGGCATCGAAAAGACTGGCTGCGAACTCGGGCGGTCGGTTGACCTGCGCTACATGGGGCAGTCCTATACGCTGACTATTCCCTGGTCAGGCAGGGAAAAGACCGCCAGAGCGTTCCATCAGCGCCATGCAGAACGCTATGGGCATGATCTTGATTTGCCCCTGGAGATGGTCAACCTGCGGCTGTCGGTTCAGGGTGCCGGTGTGAATATCGAGTTGGCACAAACGCGGGCCACCAAACCGGTGAGTCCATTCCGGCATTGCCGGATAGCGGGGGAATCCGCGCCAGTGGCCTGCTATCACCGTGATGATTTAATGTCGGGACAGGAAATACAGGGGCCGGCGGTGATCACCGAACAGGTGGCAACCACCTGGTTGGCCAGTGACTGGGCTTGCAAGGTAGACCGTTCAGGCAACCTGCTGTTGAATAGAACTATTTCCTGAACAGCTTCTTCATCAACCTGGGCAGCCGTTTTTTTGTCTGATGACGGGCGACGAGCAGGCTGATGTTGTCTGCATTTTTTCCACCGCGTTCACTGGCGGTGCGTATCAGCATATCGGTGTGATATTGCAGTGTACCGGGCAGGGACAGTTGTTGCAGGATTTCATCCGGCGAGACTTCGCTCCAGAAGCCGTCGCTGCACAACAGAAACAGATCGTTGCGGTTCAAGCCTGCGGCGTTGATTTCCGGAACCACATCGTTCGTACCCCCAAGGCACATGTAGAGCTGGTTGCTTTCTGCGGAGTCGCCGAAAGTGTCCCCCCGCTGTTGCAGTTCTGTCATCGAATGATCTTCCGTGTGGAACAGCAGTCGGTTGTTCTGGAAATGGTACAGACGGGAATCACCAACATGTGCCCAGTAGGCCTCGTTTTCCTGGAGATAGAGCATGATGGCGGTGCTGCCGGATGGCGCATTGTGAGTACGTTCCAGCTTGAGGATCTTGCGGTGGGCTTCCATGCACAGGCGTTTCAGAAACTGCTTGGGATGCGCACGGTGAGGGGAATAGAAACGCGTGTGGGCGGTTTCGATCACCGTATCCGATGCTATTGCGCCGTGCTCGCGGCCACCCATACCGTCGGCCAGCACCAGTAGATAGTTACCCATATGATCAAGAATGGAATAACTGTCCTGCTGTTCCGGCCGGCCGCCTATGTCGGAGCCATGCGCAAATTCCCAGGCCATGTCTCAGTGCCCCGCCAGGTGCATGACGTTTTACTCCAGCGACTCCAGAAGCTGCAAGCTGGAATTGACAGGCTCAGGTTTCGGTTTGGGCGGCGGTCTCACCGGTTCGGGTGGAGGCGGCGGAGGGGGTGCCAGCCTCGCTGCTTCAAGTTCGTTCAGATGTTCCTGTCTGGCCAGTAGGGTCGTATCTCTGGGGCGGATACGCAGGCCGCGTTCGATATAGGTGCGCGCCTTTTTTTCATCCCCTTTTTTCAATGCCTTGTCCGCCAGAATGCCATATTTTCCCGCGAGCTTTTTGATACCTAGGGAGGCTTCCTTGTTGCCCGGATCCAGCTTGAGAATCTTGTTATAGAAATAATAGGCGCTGCTGGTCTTTGGGCTAGTCAGCCGGTATTTCTTCAGAGCCTCGTCCGCCTTGAGCATCAGGGATTCGATCGTCTCTTCCTCCCCGGCTGGCGGTTCATCTGATGCGGCGAGAGCGCCATTTTCTGTATCGATGTCTGTCGAAGCATCGAACGGCGTGCCTTCATTCAATGCTTCAAATGCTGATTCGGCTAGTGGCCCTTCTTCCGTTGCGTCAGCCGCCGCTTCCATTTCCGGTGTGGTGGTCAGCGATTCCCCGGCGGGGATCGCCATCAACGGTTGTTCAGGCTGAGTGGCTATCGCCTTCTCCTCTTGAATTCCTGTGGTTGCCATGGCGACTGGCTCCGCCGAAATGTCTTCCGTGCGCGCGTTTGTGGGCGTGCCAGCAGATACCAAGGGCGGTGATGGTCTGTTCAACACCAGCGCGGCGACAGCCGCTATCATTGCCACGCTGGCGGCGACCAGGACGAGTCGTTTGGAGGATGCAGTTTTTTTTGTGCGCTGCCTGCTGCTCTTGGATTGTCCTCTGCGGTTGGGACTTGTCGTCCTTCTGTTGGATCCGCTGTTGATGTGGTTACGTAATGTGTTCAGGTATTCGAGCATCTCTTTTACAGAAGAAAAGCGCTCGTTGGCATCCTTGGCCATCATTTTTTCCACCAGTGCCTGGTAGTGCAGGTGCTTGTCCGGCAGTGAAGGGATCGGTTTGTTCATGTGGCCGAATATCACTTCGATCTGGGATTCGCCGAGGTATGGCTTGCGCTGTGCCAGTAGCTCAAACAGGATGACGCCCAGGGAGTAGATATCGGAACGGCCGTCCAGATCCTTGCCTTCTGCCTGTTCAGGACTGAGGTAGTACGGGCTACCCAGGGCGGTGCCGTCCATAGTGAGGTTCATGTCTCGGTCGAGAGCCTTGGCCACGCCAAAGTCGGTTATCTTGGGGATGCCGTTCTTATGGAAGAGTATGTTTTCAGGCTTGATGTCACGATGCACGATGCCCATCTGATGCACGAACTCCAGCGCACTCCCGATGGCCTGTACGATATCCAGGGCGACCGCAGGCGAAACGCCTTCCTTCACGCGGTCGCGCAGGGAGCCGTTATCCAGATATTCCATGGCAATATACTGTTGGCTACCCACCGAGCCAATATCATAGGTGGTAATGATATTGGGGTGGTTCATGGAGGCAACAATCTGGCCTTCATTGAAGAAACGTACCGCCTGAGCAGGGCGATCGAATTTCTGCAGGATCTTCAGCGCAACCGGGCGATTCAGGGATTCCTGCATCGCCAGATAAACGGTAGCGTTGGCGCCTTTGCCGATCAGGCTGAGTATTTTGTATCCGGGGATATGGATATCCGGCAGATCAGCGCCTATTTCCTGTTTTGTACTGGAAGACGTACTCTGTTCCTCGAACGGATATATGATCCCCTGATGTGAGTGCGCTTTCTTCCTTGGCCGGTTTGCCATTGATCTTTACCTTTCCCCTGCTGTGGGGTAACAAATGATAAGCGTTATGTTGGCGAACCAGAGTGGCGGCAGTCTTCGGTGCAAACCAGCCTCCGGTTCGGATGTGTGAATTACGTGAGCGACCGATGGTGAAATGTATGTCTGACAGTTTGTAGCTGTCGGATTGTCTGCCGTCCTTTATTTGCACCAGGTAGGCGGTCTTGTAGCGCTTGCGCAACTTCTTCAAGGCGTTCACATCGGAAATGGCGATCTCCACTGTGGCGGCATGTTCAGAAGTAGTTTTCGGGGCACCTTCTTGTTCATCGGTGGTGGCAAGCCTTGCCCTGGGCATGTATTTGAGCACGAAATTGTAGATCTGAATTTCATCACGAAAGGCCAGTTCCTGTTCCTTGATGCGCTTGTTGTTGATGAACGTGCCGTTGGTGCTGCCCTTGTCCACCAGCATGTGGGTATTGCCACGGGTTTCAACCACAGCGTGGCGGGAGGAAACACCGGGATTGTCGAGGACGATGTCGTTGTCCCGTGAACGCCCGATGGTGAGCGCTTCACCCGTGATCTCGAACTGATCCAGCAGTGCATTGTTTAGATATACGCGTAAATAAGCCATGGATACTGTTTACGACCCTCCCGATGTCTGGTGTTGATGGGAAATTGCCCGTTACCCGGATTTTCTTCCCGGAAAGTACGCTTTTCTGCCCAACCCTGTAGTCTAGCCGCATTGCCCTGGTTTGGCTAATGCCTGAAAACAGGCTGCAGCTGAACGCATTTTCTTTCTGGTTGGCGCCTATTCTGACTTGCGCATCCTAGACCGAAAACTTTCGACAGACAGTGACCGCTTTCAAGTTACTGTACTGTCATGGTGGAATTGGGTGGTCGATGCTGGCACAGAGTCATATTATCGCTGTAGCATCTTGTTGGCCTATACGATGGCTCAGGTAGCAGGTATACCCAAAAGGAGATGTGTCGGCGTTATCGGGGCTGCCATTTTTGCAAGTCCGTATCATTATGGAGAGTTCAACCACTGTTGCCATGATTATGCAGCGG
>DTXR01000307.1 GCA_012962365.1 Chromatiaceae bacterium
CAAGACGCGAGCAGTCAGGAAATTTATGATTTTTTCATCTCAAACACATGTTTGATTCCCTTTGTCAGCAACAATATGGCTAATGCTGCCAGCAATACGCCTTCCAAAGCCCCGGCCAACACATCCTCCGGCCGGTGTACTCCCAAAATTATCCGCGAATAACATACTGCTACCGTCCATCCCCAGAAAAGTGGCAATAACCAGCGGCGCTTGCCCGTGCATATAACCAGGAACATGAACCAGGCGCTCAACGTGGTGGCGGCGATTGCATGGCCGGAGGGAAAGGAGTAACCCGTTTCTTCGATCCAGTGTTCACGCAACAGGGGCGGCATCTGAAGGCCCATTGAGCCGTTCAGACGCCTCGCCAGATGGGCGCTGCGCGTCGCTTTGTCCGACAATTCATAGAAAGCTCGAGCGCCCTGTTCCAATACTGCACCGTTGGCTCTATCGGCGAGATATTCGATGTTCGGACGGGGTTCGGCAACAGCCGGTTTCAGCACATGCTCGTTCATCCAGGCAGCGATACCAATCACCAGGAGGATAGGCAGCAACGAAGCCAACACCTTTTTCCATTCCGGCTGTACCAGCAGCGCCATCATCAACCCCACCCAGGCCAGGCCGTATTTGCTGGCAGAAAGGCTGATCACCCACCAGAAATTCAGCATCACGCCTTCCTGCGGCATGCTAAAGCTCATCAAGTTGGAAGGCAGCAGCATCAGCAACAGCAGCAGGATCGCTGCAGCCCAGTGCAAGACCGTACGGAATCGACAGGCCTGCCAACTGTTTTTCAGCAGATTTGTCATGAATCAATGTCTCCTGGGGCAAATTCGGCACAATGCCGATACTTGATCAACAATCGAAAATACACTCATGAAACAGACTTTGAACGTCACTTTTCCCGGCGGCAAGAAAGTGGATGTTGATGTTGGGCAGTTCCACGTACAAACGGATCAGTGCCTGAAGGGCGGCGGTGAGGCGTCGGCACCGGAACCTTTCGACCTGTTCCTCGCATCTCTGGCCAGTTGCGCCGGCATCTATGCCCTGAATTTTTGTCAGTCACGCAATTTGCCTACTGAAGGCCTGTCGCTGGACATGGACTGGGAGCGCGATGATAAGCCGCCGTTCAACGCACGGGTGCATTATCGATTGACCCTACCCACGGATTTCCCAGACAAATACCGCAGCAGCATCCTCAAGGCCGTGAATCTATGCACAGTGAAGCACTATCTGCACAACCCGCCGGAATTCACGCTGGAAGCAATCTGACTAGCCGCATTTCACCTGCAGCACCACGCCATCCACGCCAGTGACCGTCACCCGGTTGCCCGCAGGGCAGTCCGGGCCGCTGATCTTCCAGGTGGTGTCGTCCACCCGGATCTTGCCGACA
Source organism: Chromatiaceae bacterium (assembly GCA_012962365.1). Taxonomy (GTDB): domain Bacteria; phylum Pseudomonadota; class Gammaproteobacteria; order Chromatiales; family Chromatiaceae; genus Thiolapillus. The sequence goes on from DTXR01000307.1 coordinate 1,388, forward strand.
TTGTTGACGATGGGTTCATCCAGGTTGAAGCTGCGGCCAATATACTGTTCACCCCGCCGGTTGAGTGTGGGCTCTTCAGATTCCAGGGGATGCCGGTTGAGCCATTTTCTGCCCGCCACGGCCGAAACAACGGAGAAACCGGCAAACATCAGCACCTGTGCCTGCCAGCTCAGTTCGGGAACCATCCATACCACGGCGGCCACGACCCCCGCCGCAATGCCCATCCACATGAAGAACACGCCCGGCGCCAGTATTTCCAGAATCAGGAAAACGATGGCCGCCAACGCCCAATGCCAGTCCTCCAGACCGCTCAACGAGTCCATCATTTTCCGTCTCCCTTCGTCATGGCCGCTTTGGCCACCTCTGCAATGCCGGCCACACTGCCGATCAGATTGGAAGCTTCCAGGGGCATGAGCACCAGTTTTTCGTTCGGTGCCGATGCAATATTCTGCAGCGCATCCGTGTACTTTTGCGCAATGAAATAATTGATCGCATTGATGTCGCCCCGGGCAATGGCTTCAGACACCATGGTCGTCGCCTGAGCTTCCGCCTGTGCCAGACGCTCCCGTGCTTCCGCTTCCCGGAAGGCCGCTTCTTTATCGCCTTCGGCGGTAAGTATGGCGCTGCGCTTCTCTCCTTCCGCTTTCAGAATCTCGGATTGACGCAAGCCCTCTGCCTCGAGAATCTGGGCACGCTTCTCGCGCTCGGCCTTCATCTGCCGAGCCATGGCATCCACCAGATCCCGTGGTGGCGCGATATCCTTGATCTCGATGCGCGTGGCCTTCACCCCCCAGGGCGTCGTGGCATCGTCCACCACATGCAATAGCTGGGCGTTGATCTTGTCACGATTGGACAACAGCTCGTCCAGATCCATCGAACCCATGACCGTCCGGATATTGGTCATGGTCAGGTTGAGGATGGCCCGCACCAGATCATTGACTTCGTAAGAGGCCTTGGCCGTCTACTTCGCCATTAACGACAACGTGACCGGTCAGGCCTTCAACGTTGATGGCGGCTATGAGCTGC
>DTXR01000308.1 GCA_012962365.1 Chromatiaceae bacterium
CGGCACCGGTTATTAAGGAAGCTCTGATTAACTCCATTTTCGTCATCCCGGCGAATGCCGGGATCCAGTAGAATCAACCACATAGATTCCGGCCTTCGCCGGAATGACCCATTAATCAGGGTTTCCTTAAGGAACCTCTGCTGTAAGCCATAAACCCGCACTTGCGCCCAGAAAGAAAGCAACGACATGCCAGGTTTTCAGTCTTCTGGCACGACGCTCGCTCCAGACACCGGTTGTGTAAAACACCAGGGCAAGAGTAAAAGAAATCACGCCATAAAGAATCAATGGTGACATGAAACGCTGTGGTCCGTTATTTTGCTCTTTGTCCCCGTGACTTTCCGGCAAACAGCTTTCTTGTCAGTTTGCCCGGATACATGGCATCTGATAGCAGGTCCAATAGCGCTCCGGTTGGACACAACAGGCGGCACCACAGGTTAGGCACCCGGACTGAAAGCCACAACACCACTGCCAAAGAAACTTGCCACCAGACGTTAGTGTAGTCGGGATCAAAGAAATCGGGAAACAGTTCGAATCCGAGCCATCGATGCAACCCATCATGGATACCCGCAAGCAATATCACGGCCAGCCATAGTCGCAGGATATACATGGCCCGGTTTCCCAGGGGCCAATGATGCCAGCGACACGAATGGAGGGTACGATCAATCTTTTGAGCAAATCGCTGGGCAATCCCGAAGGGACAGACATATTTGCAATATGTGTTGTTGTCCCACACAGCGCCAATCAAAACCAAGCCTGCATAAACAGCGGCAAAAGCAGAGATGGAAACACCCAGAAAAGGGTGAATAAGCGTGACATAGGTAAAGGAGTTGTTCAGCCAGAACCCTATATAGAGCAGGCTGGTCACGCCCACCAAAGTCCTAAGCAACCGGTTTCTGCGCAACCACTTCTGCCAGAAGAAGGCAAACAGAGCGCCTATCACCAGCGCGTGCAAAATCCAGACATCCGTCAGATGCGCGCTGACAGAAAATCCCTGTACGCTACTAGAAAGGTACTCCTCCAGCGGAGATTCTGCGGCATCGTCTACCAGTGCGCTCAAGGTATGGCCAATGGCTTCTGTTGTCACTGTTGCGCCAGTCACGGCATCAACTTCAAAATGCTCATTGGTCAAACTGAGCCCCCTGAACTGATCGTAGAATCCAGCCTTTTCTATACGTCGCAGATAACTCGGCGTCTCGTCTGAATCCAGGTGAACCAGCTTACGAATCCTGCCGGCCGCATCAATATATACCCCCAGAGAGATGGAGCCGGCAAAACCTTTCACCTCGTTCCACAGCCCCTGGTTATCCAGATACAATCCCTGGTACTGTCTGTCCGAATCAACACGTACGCCATAGGCGACAGGCGCATCACGCTTGATTTCCAAACGGAATCCGTCCGGTTCGTACCGGCGGCCGCTTATGGCCATCTGTTCCCTGGCAGCAGCAATGTTCATTGGGCCATCCGCAATCAGTCCATAGTCCGAAACCGTACTGTCCTCTTTTTCTGTAACCAGCTTGAAATCATGGTCTTTTCCCGTTTTTAGTGAGACCAGGCCAAATTCGCTGGCAGGCTGCTCTGGTTCGTCTGCAACCAGCTTCGGCAGAAACGCCTGCTGATCCGGGTTGTCCAGACGAATAGATGTCTC
>DTXR01000309.1 GCA_012962365.1 Chromatiaceae bacterium
ATCTCGTCGATGAACAGGATGCTATCGGGAATTCTTTTCAGCTCCTTGAGCACAGCCTTGAGACGCTTCTCGAACTCTCCGCGGTACTTAGTGCCGGCGACCAGCCCCCCCAGATCCAGGGAATAGATGGTGGCGTCCTGCAGCACTTCGGGAATGTCCTTGTCTACGATTTTCTTGGCGAGGCCTTCTGCAATGGCCGTCTTGCCGACGCCAGCCTCGCCCACCAGCAACGGGTTGTTCTTGCGCCGGCGGCACAGGATCTGCACCGCCCTTTCGACTTCATGTTCCCGGCCGATAAGGGGGTCGATCTTGCCCTTCTTCGCATGCTCGTTGAGATTCAGCGTCCAGGATTCCAGCGCAGACGGCTTTGCTTCACCCTCGGGAGCTGCTTCTGCGGGATTACCCTCGACATCGCCCTCTTCCCCGGCACTACCGCTGCCCGCCTTGGAAACACCGTGGGCCAAGTAATTCACCACATCCAGTCGGGTCACGCCCTGCTGGTTGAGGAAATACACGGCCTGGGAATCCTTTTCACTGAAAATAGCGACCAGCACATTGGCGCCACTGACTTCCTTCTCGCCGGAAGCCTGCACATGGAATACCGCCCGCTGCAATACCCGCTGGAAACCGATGGTGGGTTGGGCTTCCTGCTCTTCACCTTCGGGCAGCAGGGGGCAGTTGTCTTCGATGAACTGCCGGATATTATCGGCCAGGATATCCACATCTGCACCACAGGCGCGCAGCACATCTACCGCCGATGGGTTGCCCAACAACGCCAGCAGCAGGTGTTCGATGGTAATGAACTCCTGCCGTTTGTGCGTGGCGTTCACGAACGCCTGATTCAGTACATACTCCAGTTCCTGGCTCAACATCAGCTTGTCTTGTCCTCAGCGTTACAATACATCTCAGGCCTCTTCCATGGTACACAGCAGCGGGTGCTGATTTTCCCTTGAATAATCATTTACTTGAGACACCTTGGTCTCTGCAATGTCACGGGTAAATACCCCGCATACACCCACGCCCCGGGTGTGTACATGCAACATGACCTGCGTTGCCTTCTCTTCACTCATATGGAAGTAGGAGGTAAGGATCTCAACCACGAAATCCATGGGTGTATAATCATCATTCAACAATAATACCTTGTATAAAGGTGGCTTCTTAAGTTTAGGACGACTTTCCTGGGTTGCAAGTTCCCCGTTGTCGTTGTCTTCGTATTCTTCACTCATATCAATTCGTTGATCTTGATTATCATTAACCCACCCATACCCGGGCATTCCTGAACAAACGCATCCAGGGTCCATCTTCCTCCCAGTCATCGGGGCGCCAAGAATTCTGCACGGTGCGGATCACCCGTTCCGGATGGGGCATCATGATGGTGACGCGGCCATCATCAGAAGTTAGACCGGTAATCCCCTCGGGAGATCCATTGGGGTTTGCGGGGTACCTGTCAGCGATATTGCCACAATTGTCCACGAAGCGCAGGCTCACGCCTGTTCCCGGCTGGACGCCGTCCCGATATTCCGCTCTGCCTTCGCCATGTGCCACGGCAATGGGCATGCGAGAACCCTGCATACCCTGGAGCAGTATGGAGGGGCTGTCCAGCACCTCGACCATGGCAACCCGCGATTCGAACTGTTCCGAGCGGTTGCGCACGAAATGCGGCCAGTGGCCGGCACCGGGGATCAGCTCCTTGATGTTGGACAACATCTGGCAGCCATTGCAGATCCCCAGGCTGAAGGTATCCTCGCGTTCGAAAAATGCCTGGAACTGGTCTCTGGAGCGACTGTGGAACAGGATGGATTTGGCCCAGCCTTCTCCCGCCCCCAGAACGTCACCATAGCTGAAGCCGCCACAGGCCACCAGCCCCTTGAAGTCTTCCAGGCTCACAGAGCCATCGAGAATATCGGACATGTGCACATCCACGGCTTCAAAACCGGCCTTGTGGAAAGCATAGGCCATTTCCTGCTGACCGTTTACACCCTGTTCCCGAAGGATGGCCATGCGCGGCCGGCTGATCTCCAGGTAGGGTGCAGCGATATCTTCTTCGGGATCGAAGCTCAGACTGGCGCTAAGGCCAGGATCGTCGGCAACGATTTGTGCAAATTCTTCCTGAGCGCAGGCCGGATTATCCCGCAGGGACTGCATTTCCAGGGTGGTTTCCGACCATATCTGCTGCAGTTCACCGCGCGAACGCTCTACCAGGGTTTGCTTGCCCTGGCAAATGACGACGGCTTCATCATCCCGAGTACTGCCCAGCACATGACTGTGATGACCCAGCCCGGCATCCTCCAAACATTTGACAACGTCATCACAGTCACTGTGCCGCACCTGCAGCACCATGCCCAGCTCTTCGCTGAACAGTGCAGCCAGTGCATCTTCTCCCAGGCTCTCGATATCGATATCCAGGCCGCAATGGCCAGCAAAGGCCATTTCTACCAGCGTGGTGAGCAGGCCCCCATCGGAACGGTCGTGACAGGCCAGAATCAGCCCTTCACCGTTCAGTTCCTGCACCGCTTCGAAACAACGCCGAAGCATCTCCGGGTCATCCAGATCCGGGCAGGCATGTCCCAATTGCTCGTACACCTGACTCAACGCTGAGGCGCCCAGGCGGTTCCTTCCCTTGCCGAGGTCGATGAGGATCAAATCCGTATCGCCCTGATCGTTCCTCAAAACAGGCGTCAACACCTTGCGTACATCCGTGACCGGCGCAAAAGCGGTGATGATCAGCGACAAGGGTGCGGCCATTTCCCGATTCTCACCGTCCTGCTGCCAGACGGTTTTCATAGACATGGAATCCTTGCCCACGGGTATGGCGATACCCAGCCGAGGGCACAGTTCCATGCCGACGGCCTTCACTGTGTCGAACAGGCGGGCATCCTCGTCCTGAAAACCTGCCGCAGCCATCCAGTTTGCGGACAACTTGATCTTGCCCAGCTTCTCTATGGGAGCTGCCATGAGATTGGTGATGGCCTCACCCACGGCCATTCGACCGGAGGCCGGCGCATCCAGCAGTGCCAGGGGGGTGCGCTCGCCCAGTGCCATGGCTTCACCCGCGTTACCTTCGTAATCGGCGCTGGTCACCGCCACATCCGCTACCGGCACCTGCCAGGGACCAACCATCTGATCCCTGGCCACCAGGCCGGTGATGCTGCGGTCTCCAATGGTGATGAGGAACGTCTTGTTCGCCACCGTGGGCAGTCGCAGCACTCGTTGCAGCGCCTCATCCACACTCATGTCCAGCATCAGTTCCGGCTTGGCGAAGGGCTGGTGATGGGTCTTGCGCACCATCTTGGGCGGCTTGCCGAACAGCAGGGGCATGGGCATGTCGATGGGGTTGTTGTCGAAGTGGGCATCACCCAGTAGCAGATGCTCTTCATCCACAGCCTCGCCCACGACAGCATAGGGGCAGCGCTCACGTTCGCAGATTGCCTGGAATTCTTCCAGTTTGTCTGCA
>DTXR01000310.1 GCA_012962365.1 Chromatiaceae bacterium
ACAGCTGCGCCTGCTCAAGCGCGGCGTGCATGTAGTCGTGGGAACGCCAGGCCGGGTCATGGATCATCTGCGTCGCAAGACCCTGCAGCTTGATGGACTGAAGACCCTGGTGCTGGATGAAGCCGACGAAATGCTGCGCATGGGCTTTATCGACGATGTGGAATGGATACTGGAACAGGTTCCGGAGCAGCGCCAGACTGCCCTGTTTTCCGCCACCATGCCGGATGTGATTCGCAAAGTTGCCCACAAGCACCTCAACGACCCCGTCGAAGTCCGCATCAAATCCAAAACCAGTACCGCCACAACCATCCGTCAACGCTACTGGCTGGTCAGCGGCCTGCACAAGTTGGATGCCCTGACCCGGCTCATGGAAGTGGAAAACTTTGATGCCATGTTGATCTTCGTGCGCACCCGCATCGCCACTGTGGAGCTCGCCGACAAGCTCTCAGCACGGGGATATGCTGCTGAAGCGCTCAACGGCGACATCCCGCAGAGCCAACGGGAAAAGACCGTGGAACGCTTGAAGAAAGGTAAGCTGGACATACTGATTGCCACAGATGTCGCCGCCCGGGGGCTGGACGTGGAGCGCATCAGCCATGTGTTGAACTACGATATCCCTTACGACACCGAATCCTATGTGCATCGCATCGGCCGTACCGGGCGTGCCGGACGCAAGGGAGAAGCCATCCTGTTTGTCGCACCCAAGGAACGGCGCCTGCTGCGGGCCATCGAAAAGGCCACCAGCCATCCTATCGAACAGATGCACATGCCCAGCACATCCGATATCAATGACAAGCGGGTGGCAAAATTCAAGCAACGCATCATCGACACCCTCGCTGCCGAAGATGTCAGCAGCTTCCAGGAAATTCTCGAAGACGTTCGCCAGGAAAATGACCTGGACCCCATGCAGATCGCCTCTGCGCTGGCAGTGCTGGCACAAGGCAATGACCCTCTGCTGATCAAGGATCAACCCCGAAAGCAGCGCGAGCGAAAGGAACGGAAAGCGCCCAGGGACGACAGCGGCAAGAACACGGTCAAATCACGTCCCCGCAAATCGGATTTCTCCCCGGAGCCCCGACCCCTGAAAGAATTTCCGGATCTGGAAATGGAACGATTCATCATCGATGTGGGCTACGATCACGACGTGAAGCCGGGAAATATCGTGGGCGCCATTGCCAACGAAGCCGACATCGAAAGCTGCTATATCGGCAGCATCGAAATCCATGATGATTTCAGCACCGTCGACCTGCCCGAAGGCATGCCCAGAGAAGTCATGGACATACTGCAAAAAGCCCGGGTAGCAGGGCGCAGGATGGGATTACGCCCTGTCGGACAGAAAACGGCCAAAGGCAAGAACATCAAGCGGGGGCGCAAACACCACAAGGGCAGCAGGAAAAAACAGCAGTGACCCGGCCACTCTGACAAATCGTCCTCAGCGACTCTGAGGATGACATATCAAAGTGACTGGACTACTCCCACCCGAATTGAGCAACTTAGCCATTCACGGGGTAAGTTCCTTGACGACTTCCTTACCCTTCATGGAGATTGCGGTAATTTTCTTGGCGTCGAGATCCATCTTCATGAGATCCACCATGCGGATCTGGCTGTTGTCGTAGGTGCGGAAGTAAAAGCGCTTTGCCTTGAGATCATTGGCGCTCGTCCAGGTTGTGTAGTCGGCCAGAATGTTCCCATGCTCGTCTTTCTCGTGATCCCGGGCAGCACCTTTGGGGATGTCGAAATTGTTCAGGATGTGGAACGCCTGAAGAATGGCATCATCACCCGTCCCGGATGGAAATATCGATTGACTGAAAGCTGCCGCGCGCACAAAGCGTGATGGAGGAGTAAAATCACCCGGAAGCCCGAGCATCCCTGATCCCTGGCCGAAAGGAGTCAGTTTGACGGTTCCCAGTTGCAGTGGCCGCCGGTTGGTGAGCGACAAATTCACATAGTTGCGCAGGTTGGTCATGTGCCAGTCGAACGTCGGTGTATTTGACATCACTCCGAGGGGGTTATCGTGGATATGGAGTTTGCCACCAACATATTCGATGACAATGCTCTTGCCGGATGCATCATGCACAACATAATGAACCGGTGGTGTGAAGCCCCAGGCTTTCAGCACCACATCCGGTACGACGACTTCCCCTGCATTAGCCTTCACCTCCTCGACAGTGGCGAAATTCTCGAGGATCCATGACCCCATCTCCCACGGCGCAATGCTCTTGTGTGCATCCCCTGCCTTGTACGGCATATATCCGGCCGAACCCGGAAAATAGAATGTACCGACGGCCAAGCCTTTCTCGTTCAATCCATCAAAAATAAACGGCAGTTCCACCCCATTGGCCCCAAGGCTGGCGTACTTAGTCTTCCATTGGAGTCCCTTCCTGCCATCGGGGGTGGTTCCTGTCCGCTCGTAACCGCGAGGCACCATGATGACTTCTGACTGAAGGTCGACAGCGAATTCCAGTGTCCGCGCGTGAACCACGGTACCATCCTCTGCCTTGAGCCGGATACCGGTGCAGGCATGTACAGTTTGCGCTGCACTTCCCAGCAGTAACGCGCAGCTTGCAGCTGCAGTGATTACTTTCCTTGAGATTCGATTTTGAATCATTTGTTTTCTCCTTGAGTTGTTTGTCAATCAGTTATTTTTCGATCGGCTACATGCTCGGCAGCCGGGCCACTTACCAACGGCTTGAGTAGCGCTTTCGAATTTAAACCACGTTCCTATTTATCAGGATTTCCGCAAAAAATGTCAAACGCTGCTTTCGTGTTCTCAAAATCGTGCTTTTTGGCAAGCTCCCAGGGCCGTTCACAACTGCCGGTTTTCTCACACCAGGAATACCCTGCCGATCCGATGCAGCCATGTGCATCACGATCCCCCCCGATTTGCTTTCCCTTGTTAAGCTTCAGCTTCCCCTTGTACACTATTCCAACAATAGGGATATCTTTGATTTTGACTGGATCGATTTTAAAGGGGTTTTGTTCCAGAAT
>DTXR01000311.1 GCA_012962365.1 Chromatiaceae bacterium
GTGCGCTGGGAGCACATTCAGCGCGTTTACGAGCAGTGCGACCGCAATGTCTCCGAAACCGCCCGGCGGCTGCGCATGCACCGGCGGACGCTGCAGCGCATTCTGGCGAAGTACGCGCCGCGCAACTGATTTGCTGAAAGCGGTTCCTTAGGGGGCCGGCCGTTTCAGGTGCTGGCCGCTGCCGCCGTCGGCGCCGTCATCTGGCGATGGCGCGAAAGCGCGGCGCCCAGTCGTTCCGCCGCTTCTTCGCGGGTGATTTTCTCTCTCAGAAGATGATCCAGGAAGAAGCCCTGGAACAGGCAGATCCCCAGGTCGTGGCCCAGTTCGATGGCGTCGTCGCTCTCGCAGCGCGTGAAGATGATGCGCGGGGCGCTGATCCGCTCGATCGCGGCCCTGATGGGTGCGCCCTGCTTGCCTTCGATCTGTCGGCGCAGATTGGCATCCAGATTGGATAAAGGCTCATCCAGCAACAGCACCTTGGGCTCGATAACGATGGTGCGGGCGATGGCTACCCGCTGTTGCTGGCCGCCGGAAAGCTGTGACGGCCGCCGGTCGGCCAGTTCCACCAGGTCAACCAGTTCCAGCGCCTCATCCACCCGTTTCCGGATTTCCGCCGCCGGCAGGTGCCGCTCTTCCAGACCAAAAGCGATATTCTTGCGCACGGTCATATGTGGCCACAGGGCATAACTCTGGAACACCATGCCCAGGTTGCGTTTCCAAGGCGGCAGGTCCACCACATCCTCGCCTCCGATCAGAATCTGCCCGCTGGGTCTGGGGCCAAAGCCCGCTACGGCCCGCAACAGGGTGGACTTGCCGCTGCCGGAAGGGCCAAGAAAGGCGAAAAACTCCCCTGGCGCAATATCCAGACTGATATCCTTGAGCACCTGGTTGTCACCGAAAGCCAGGCCCAGGTTCCTGATGGAAATCCCCACTGATTCGCTGCTCATGTCACTTCCTCTGCAATTTGTCTTTCCGCTGTACGCTGCTTGTGGCTTCGTTCAATCACCCTGTGGGAAAGATAGGTACCCAATCCCACGATCACGACGGCAATCATTCCCAGCGCAGCCCCTGCCCCGCGCCCGGAAGCCGACTGCATGAATTCATAGATACCGAAAGCAAGGGGCGCATCGGATTCCTGGGATACCAGCATGATGGTGGCAGACAGTTCCACCGATGCCGTGGCGAAACTGGTAACAAAACCGGCAATCATGCCGCCGCTCATCAGTGGCACCACCACCCGCCACAGGGTACGCGAGCGGGTAGCGCCCAGATTCTGGGCCGCCTCCTCCAGCATCACGCTGACCTGCTGCAGAGCGGCGACACAGGCACGCAGGGCGTACGGCAAACGCCGGATGGTCAATGCGACCACAATAATCACCCACCAGGAGGCCAGAGGCTTGTCCAGGAAAGGCACATTGAAATCGTTATAGGTGCGTAGATAACCGATACCCAGCACCACACCGGGCACTGCCAGGGAAGCGGTGGCGATATAGTCCAGCCACTTGCGGCCCGTCAGACCCGTGCGGTAGACGATATAGGCGATGGCCGTCCCAAGGAGGACATCGAAGCTTGCCGCAAGTCCCGCATACAGCAGGGTATTTGTGATGTATTCCCGGGCCGAGCCGAACACCATGCGGTAATGGTCCAGAGTATAGGCATCCGGCAACGGACTGTAGGACCACACACTGCCGAAGGAGAGCAGGGTCA
>DTXR01000312.1 GCA_012962365.1 Chromatiaceae bacterium
AGACTTTCGGGGAAGGGAAGATGAAGGTGGTACTGGTCGATTACGGCGTGAAGAAGGGAATTGTGGATGAGCTGGTCGCGAGGGATGCGGAAGTAATCGTCCTTCCAGCGCACGCTTCCGCCGAGCAGATAAAGTCACATGAGCCATCCGGAATCCTGCTCTCCAATGGCCCCGGCGACCCTTCGATTCTAACGCATGCGCACAGGACAATAAGGGAGCTTGACGGCTGTCCGATATTCGGAATCTGCCTGGGCCACCAGCTGCTCGCGCACGCTTTCGGGGGAAGCACGTACAAGCTTAAGTTCGGGCACAGGGGATCCAACCATCCTGTGCTGGATAAGCAGACCGGAAGGGTAGCGATAACCACACAGAATCACGGTTTCGCGGTGGACACGGAAAGCCTGCCGGATGATTTCGAAGTCACGCATACGAACCTGAATGACGGCACTGTTGAAGGCATGCGGCACAGGGACAGGGGTATTCTCGGTACAGTACCATCCCGAGGTGAATCCCGGGCCGCACGACTCGAAATACATGTTCGACAGGTTCATGAAGCTGATGGAGGGATGCAGATGAAGAAGGTGCTGGTGATTGGAAGCGGGCCTATCGTAATAGGGCAATCGGCCGAGTTCGACTACTCCGGGGCGCAGGCATGCAGGGCATTGCGCGAGGAGGGGATGGAGATCGTGCTCGTGAATTCCAATCCGGCGACGATACAGACAGACAGCGAGATGGCAGACCGCATATACATCGAGCCGCTGACTGCTGACGTCCTTGAAAGCATAATAGAGAAGGAGAAGCCGGACGGCCTGCTCGCCACCGTGGGCGGGCAGACAGGGCTGAACCTCGCTATGCAGCTCCACAAGAATGGAGTGCTTGAGAGGCATGGCGTTAGCTTCATGGGCACGGACGCGGACGCTATAGAGACCGCGGAATCCAGGGAGAGGTTCAATGCTCTCATGAGGGAACTCGGAATACCTATCCTGCCTGGGGAGGTGGTGAAGGATTTCGAATCAGCGAAGGCCTTCGCGGAGCGCATAGGATATCCCGTTATTGCCCGGCCTTCATTCACTTTAGGTGGGACTGGAGGCGGAACCGCGAAGGATGAGGGGCAGCTGAAGGACATACTTGAGCTGGGCTTCGGGCTAAGTGCCACGGGGGAAGTGCTCGTGGAGAAATCAGGGATAGGATGGGGCGAATTCGAGTATGAGGTCATAAGGGATGCGGACGGCAACTCAGCGATAATCTGCAACATGGAGAACTTCGACCCTATGGGCATACACACCGGCGAGTCGATAGTCGCAGCTCCTGTGCAGACTCTGTCCGACAGGGACAACCAGATGCTCCGTGATGCGGCGATAAGGATAGTGGACGCGATTGGGGTGAAGGGCAGCTGCAATGTCCAGTTTGCGCTGAACCAGGAAACCGGGGAATATACAGTCATAGAGGTGAATCCAAGGCTCTCGCGCTCATCTGCTTTGGCATCAAAAGCTACAGGATACCCGATAGCGAGGGTGGCGACCAAGATAGCCCTCGGCATGAAGCTGCACGAAATCAAGAACGCGATTACAGGGACTTCCGCCGCGTTCGAGCCCGCGCTTGATTATGTTGTCGTGAAAATGCCCCGCTGGCCCTTCGACAAGTTC
>DTXR01000313.1 GCA_012962365.1 Chromatiaceae bacterium
GCTGCACCAATACCTATGTGGCCAAGATAGAAGATGGCATGGTGTACCTGCAGCTGTAATACACCTGAATCCGTGGATTCAGGATAATACGAGTGAGCAAAAATGTTATTCGGACGTAGCAAGAAAAACCCGATCAAGATCGCCGATAAAGGCGTGGTGGAGTGGAAATATGCCGCCTGTGGTTATTGCTCCACTGGCTGCTCCATCGAAGTGGGGCTGAATGCCGAGGGCAAGGCGGTGGCATCCAGGGGTGTGGCTGAAGCGGATGTGAATCGTGGCAAGTTGTGTTTGAAAGGCATCTTTGAGCACGAATTGTTTGATTCAGCCGGGCGGGGACTGGAACCGAAGATCCGGGAGCAATGGCATCAGCCCTGGCAGCCCACGGATTGGGATACGGCACTGGATAAGATTCACGACGAGATTGGTCGTATCCAGGAAAAATACGGGCGAGATGCCTTTGCCATTATTTCCACCGGACAGATGCTCACCGAAGAGTTCTACACCCTGGGTAAACTTACCCGTGGACTCATCGGCACCAACAACTACGATGGCAACACCACCTTGTGCATGGCCTCTGCCGTGTCTGGCTACAAACGTTCTTTTGGTTCCGACGGGCCGCCGGGTTGTTACGAGGATTTTGAATACACGGATTTCCTCATAGCCTGGGGTTCCAACCTGCCAGAGCAGCATCCCATTATCTACTGGCGTATGAAGGAAGCCCAGGAAAAGAAAGGCTTTCCTCTCATCGTGGTCGATCCCCGCGTCACCATGCTGGCGCAAAACGCGGATATCCATTTGCCGATTACCCCAGGTACGGACGTGGTGCTGCAAAATGCTTTTATGCATGTCATCATCAAGGAAGGCTTGCAGGATCAGGCCTACATCGATGCCAACACCAATGGCTTCGAGGAATTGAAAGCGGAAGTCGAGAAATACGATCCCACTACCGCAGCGAAGATCTGCGGTATCGATGAAGACAGTATTCGCCATGTGGCGCGACGCTTCGCCAATGCCGGCGCTGCCATGCAGATCTGGACCATGGGCATCAACCAGTCCACCCATGGCTCGGATGGTGTGGTGGGCATCAACAACCTGGCTCTGCTTAC
>DTXR01000314.1 GCA_012962365.1 Chromatiaceae bacterium
CGAGCGCAGGGCCTTGCGACTGAACAACCTATTTAATGGTATATTACGCGGTTTGCACGATTCGCGAATGATCTGATGAATTCAATGTCGGCTATCAAACTAACCGAATACAGTCACGGCTCAGGCTGTGGTTGCAAGATATCACCCCGCCTGCTCGACGAAATTCTCCAGGGCAGTGTATCCATGTTGCCCGACCCGCACCTGCTGGTGGGAAACCAGAGCCGGGATGACGCTGCGGTCTACGATCTGGGTGACGGCCGCTCCGTGGTTTCCTCCACCGACTTCTTCATGCCCATTGTAGATGATCCTTTCGAATTCGGGCGTATCGCCGCAACAAATGCGATCAGCGACATCTATGCCATGGGCGGTAAGCCCCTGATGGCCATCGCCATCTTCGGCTGGCCAGTGGACAAGCTCAGCGCCGAAGTGGGCCAGCAGGTCGTGGATGGCGGGCGGCAAACCTGCAAGGACGCCGGCATTCCCCTGGCAGGTGGGCACTCTATCGATTCTCCCGAACCCATCTTCGGCCTGGCCGTTACCGGAATTGTCGAAAACGAACAGCTAAAAAGAAACGACCAGGCGGCTGCGGGTTGCAGGCTCTACCTGACCAAGCCGCTGGGCATCGGTATTCTCACGACAGCACAGAAGCAGAAAAAACTGGCCCCGGAACACCTGAGGATCGCGCCAGACACCATGTGCCAGCTCAACAGAATCGGTTCGGAGATTGCAACCATTCCCGGCGTCACCGCCATGACAGATGTCACTGGTTTTGGTCTGCTGGGGCACTTGCTGGAGATCTGCCAGGGCAGCGGCGTATCTGCCAACATTGTGTTCGACCAGGTACCCCTGCTTCCTCATGTCGAGAAATACCTGAACATGGGGTGCTCTCCCGGGGGGGCACAACGCAACTTCGACAGCTACGGCGAGCATGTCGCTCCCTTGCAGCCAAAACAGCAACAGATTCTTTGTGACCCGCAAACATCCGGCGGGCTGCTGGTTGCTGTATCCCCCGAAGCTGAACCGGTATTCCTGAACACGGCACAAAAGGCAGGGCTGGTTCTTTCACCCATCGGCGAACTGCAGGAAAAGGATGGTGATACGTTCATCAGAGTATCCTGACCATGGATCTGCCTGAGATCAGCAACTTTCGGGAATTGTTCCTGAATGAAACGCCGATGCTCGATGTCCGCGCGCCAGTGGAATTCAGTGCGGGCGCATTTCCAAATACAACCAATATCCCCTTGCTAAACGATGAAGAGCGCCATCTCATCGGCATACGTTACAAAGAGCAGGGTCAACCTGCCGCCATCGAGTTGGGCAGGGAACTCATCGACGGCCAACCCAAAACCGATCGTACGGCAATGTGGCAATCGTTCGTAGAACAACACCCCGAAGGTGTGCTCTACTGTTTCCGTGGCGGTATGCGTTCAAAAATCTCCCAGGAATGGATTCATGAAGCAACGGGTATCGCCTTTCCTCGCGTCAAGGGAGGCTATAAGGCTTTACGCACTTTCCTGCTGGAAGAAATCGAACACTCAATAACGGAAATTCAACCAATTGTACTCGGCGGGAGAACCGGTGCGGGGAAAACCATCGCCATCCACCAACTGACCAACAGTATTGACCTGGAAGGTCTTGCCTGGCATCGTGGTTCGGCTTTTGGCGGCCATGTCACACCACAACCCTCTCAAATCGATTTCGAGAACCGCCTGTCCATCGAACTGATCAAACATCGCACCGCGAAGCGCTTCAAAATTGTCTTCGAAGATGAAAGCAAGGCTGTCGGATCGCGACATATTCCCCCTGCATTATACGAGCACATGTCACGCAGCCCGCTTGTCATACTCGACGTATCCTTACAGGAACGCATCGACAATTCCATCCACGAATATGTAACAGTTGCCCTCGAGGAATATCAGCAGACCTATGGAGAGGAGCAAGGATTCCAGAAGTGGGCAGACTATGCCACCCATAACCTGAGCCGCATCAGCAAACGCCTCGGCGGGGAGCGCTACAGGGAGATGAATGCAAAACTGCAATATGCGATCGACTATCTTAAAAAAACCGGCAACCCCGAAGCACATCAGGAGTGGATATCACAATTGCTTACCGATTACTATGATCCCATGTACGATTACCAAATATCCAAAAAGAAAGACCGCATCACATTCAGCGGTTCCATGAAAGACGTGTTGGAATATCTGCGCAGAAACTGAGAAAACCCTATTTATTTCACTGATGGACTGCCGCTCTACCTCATACAAAATTAAGTGAGATTTCATGGCAATCTACCCAATACATACCTAATTTTTAATTGTATCCTCAAAAATTGAACACTTTATACAAGCGGTCAATTCAAAAAAATCAATCCTGATTACTAATCATCTATTTTTATTTGATTAATTTCAGATAATCTCTTATATTTCCACCGTCAACCTCTTGATGAACGGACTCAAACAAGAACCGGGTCCGTTACTCCCAAAAAAGTAGCCTAATTTTATCTGAACATTTTGTTTCAGAAATCAAATACACATTACTACTGAGGAACAACATGGCCAAGAAAAAAACACCTGCAAGAAAGAAACAGGTTACTGAATTGTCTGCTGCCGAATTGTATAAACTGGCGAAAAAGCGTGAACAGGAAGAGCTGTTGAAAACACAGGAGGCCAACAAAGAAAAGCTCGCTGCTCTCCGCACCAAGCGACGCGAGTTGGTAGCCAGACAGAAAAAAGAACTGCGCAAACTGGATGCTGAAATTACCCGGCTGGCTGGCAGGAAAACTGCGAAAAAAGGCCGCAAATCCGGTGGCAGCGTCACCGAGAAGGTCGTAAACATCATTGCCAAGGCGGGCAAGATCTCCACGACTGATCTGAAAGCAGAGCTGAAGAAAAAAGGGGTTGCTACCGGCAACCTTCCTCAGACACTTGCTTACCTGAAGCGCCAGGGTCGCGTGGTCTCCCCTGCCCGCACCATCTATCAGCTTCCTAAATAGAACTCTGAAGCCACCGGCTACGAGGTCGGTGGCGCTATTTCCTGTTCCGGCTGGTCATTTGCTTCACGACTTCCACTCTCAGAGACGCCTTTGGTTTCGAACCCTTACCAATCATTGCAGGACAGACTGGGTATAACAGAAACGCTCCCCTATACAGCGCATTGGTCTGCAGCACAGGACTTTCTCCAGCTGCTGACAGATCACTGTCTGGAAAACATGCCCACCACCATTATCGAATGCAGCAGCGGACTGAGCACACTGGTTCTGGCCAGATGCTGCCAACTCAATAAAAGCGGGCATGTATTCAGCCTGGAGAACGGTATCGATTTTGCCGATGCCACCCGTCGCAACCTGCAACATTTCGGGCTCGCCTCACAGGCTACCGTGATTCATGCACCACTGAAAAAGCACACATTGGATAAAACAGATTTCGACTGGTATTCCATTGACGATTTGCCGGAAAACAAGATAGACCTGCTGGTGATAGACGGCCCACCGGGCTATATTCAACACCATTCCCGCTATCCTGCCTTGCCCTTGCTGCATCAGAGACTCAGTGACCAGTGCACAGTCTTTCTCGATGATGCGGAAAGAGATGAAGAAAAAGAGATCGTCGCCCTTTGGCAGGAACAGTTTCCTTTTTTCAAACACACCTTTATCGATACGGAGCGCGGCTGTTCCATATTGCGCTCAAGGAATCCTGGCTAAGGCGAATCAGACTCCGAAGCATTGTAACAAACGCGCCATTCAAGCAACGCTGACTCAAGATCACCTTTGGCGTGGATATTCCGCCAGAATTTCTGAAAATCTCTGCGGGCATGAGCCAGGCTGAAATCCATCTTGTTGCTCTTGTTTTCCAGAAACAACGCTATGTTGGCCTCGACGGTCTCGACGTAGTCCATGGCTATCATGTAGTCCGTCTGATGTGCCATCCCCCCGAGCAATACCCCTTCCCGATAAGCTTTCATGATTCCATAATCCATCCGTCCGGCAAAACTGCGTGCCGTGCTTTCCCTGTCTCTGTGCAGATGCACATAGTACGCATCATTTCCATACGTCCTGTCCAGTCGACCCAGCATCCATGAAAGCCGGTTATCTGCCTCTATGTGGTTTTTCCCATAGGACAGACGCCCTTCACTAATCTTATGGATATTGGATTCATGTGCCGCGCTGTAGTTTTCAATATGCCCGCAGGCTTGAATAAAAGTTGTGGAACCACAACGCCCGGTATTGAGAATAAAAACATTCATACGCAATCCAGTGCCTGCTGCCACGCTGATCGTTCCTTGCCGTATGCCACAATCGCTGCCGCCATCTGGCTCAAACGCTCCTGACGATGGTCTGTGGATTGTATGCAGTCCATGCCTCTCGACTGTGTGCCGAAATTATGCCTCATATTGGTGATGAAGTGTTCCATATGCTTTATCGCACCCCGCATAACCGCGCTTTTGTTCCACCAGCATGATTCATCGAGAAGCAGCATTTCCAACGCTTCCAGCTTCTGCTGAATCTGCTGCTGCTTATCCAGGTACTTTTGCCTGAGCCGGGATTCTGTTTGCTGCAGTGTATTCAGAATTTCTCCCTGTTTTGGAACACATCGCGGATAACCCACACTTATCAGCTCTTCCATACCGAACAGCATGACATCCCCAAAATATTGCCGTTCAAATTCTCCAGACAAATCTGTCAGCGAGCTTTCCTGGATGATGCCTGGCCTGAATTCGGACTCCCCTGTCTCGTCAACGGTGCGCTTGTGCAACATGGGTAGGTTGGCAGTCAGGAATCTGTCACCCAGTTCGCTGGCCAGTATACGTCCCAATGTTGGTCCCGCCATGCGCAGCCCAAGCGTGGCGAAAGGAATAAAGTAATTCAGGCCATTTCGATCAAAAACATAGTTGCCCGTATAGACGGTCCGGGCAGGCGCCGCACCGGAAGACACATCGGAAAACTCGAAAAAAGTCTTACGGGTGGGGTGCTCGCCGTGGAAAAATCGTTTCAACTTATCGGCAAAATCCTGAAAACAGGTTTCGTGTGTATGCGCAGCTTCCAGGGGACATCTGTATCGAACAGACATTTCCATTTGCTTGAAACCAAACAGATCGGCCATGTCATGGTATATGGCGCCATCGCGACCCTGTTTTTCGTCTTCATGAAACAGGCATTCCTGCACGCCCTCATATCCTGCCATTTCCTTCAGGAATGCAGACACATCATCCAGAAAGTTTGACGCCATGACTGCAGGAGAGACCGGCGGATCCCCCACCACTTTACCCGTTACCATTGTCACAGAGCGGGTGCTGAAAATCCGATCCAGGTGAAAAAAATAGTTAACGGCACAACCATCTTCTTCATTGTCATTCCCTTCCAGCGCTACCCGAAATTCCTGATCGCTGTCGATGAAGTAGAACAGGGGGTTCTCATATTCTCCGGCCAGCTCCGCCAGCTTAATATAGGTGATGTTGCGCATGATGGATGCGCCCTTGTGGTGAAAATGATCAGGATCGATATCACCCAACACGTCCCACAACTCGTCTTTTTTTGCGTTGGTCAGTTTGTCGAGCGTACGCAATTGCGCCTTCTGACCAAAGTACAGCGTCTCCAATCCATTGGCGCTGAATGTTTTGGCAATCAGTTCATTCTGCTGCCTGTTGTGAGTCTCTGCCGAATCATCTGCAACGAGCACCGTTATGCCGCCAATACTGCCATCTGCCTTGCTTCCGTAAGGGAAAAACTGGCACAGCTGCAACAGGCTTTCCAGGCAGCTGCTCAGATGCTGCGGTCGGTCCGCCACGGGAATCACCACGATGAAATGATGCCGCGTATCGTTATCGAGGCGCTGCAACTGTTGATCCAGCTCGGCCATCAAGCGGCGATATTGCTTCAGCAGCGCTCTGTCCAGCCCGTCAGACCACATCCTTTTTTCCAGGGTAGCAAACAGCTGCTCGTAGAAATCCAGTAGATCTTCCGATGTGTGAATTGCATCTGACCAGGCCGTTGCATCGGCAATCCCATGGTCTTCCAGGAAAGCAGTCAATACAGGAAAATCATGTCGATCCATGGCGGGACAAAACTATCTTCGGGAGGAATAGTTGGGAAACTTGTCCTTGTCCAGCGGCATTTCGATCAGGTTGATCGAGCCGGTCAGATCCATATCTGCAAACACTGACTCGACATCCGCATCAGACTTCAGGCAGCGGTAGTTGATGCCGAATGACTCAGCCAGCTTTTCATAATCCGGGTTGATAAAGTCGCAATCGATGAAACGCCGCTGATATTGCTGATGCTGATTCTTCCTGATCAACCCCATGGTGGCATTGTTAAACAGAAGCATGTTCAACGGCTTTTCGTAGTTCACCGCCGTCATGATTTCCATGCAGCACATTTGAAAGCCGCCATCTCCCAACACCGCAAAACAGGGGCTCTGCCGATAGAATTGCGCACCTATGGCCGCCGGGATAGCATGGCCGAGTGATGAAATACCCGAATTCGGGTAGTAGCGGTTCCGGCTCGATACCCTGAAAAAATTCTGGGCAAAAATAATATTGTCGTCGAAGATGACCGCACCTTCGGGGAAGTGTTGCTCCAATTCATGGAAGAACTTTTCCACCAGTGAAAAACCGGTCTGAAAAACAGCATAGTCATCTGCCGCATTCTGCTGATCCTCAACCAGCCGCGAAGATCTATCTTCAGGCTTTGCTGATGGAACAGCATCCATTTTTTGCAGCAGATCCTTCAGAAGCTCCTTTATATTTCCCTGAATGGCGATGTCTGCCTGAAACACTTTCTGCAGTTGTTCCGGATTGATATCAATCTGGATAATTTTTTTGTCGCGGGTCAATTCGCGATCCCATAGGTAGCTGGTTCGCTCATTGAATGTCGCCCCCAGGATGATCAGTAGATCCGCCCGCTCTGCGATGTACCGGTAAGCATGACCACTGGAAGAAACGCCCAGGCTGCCCAGAGACAGCGCAGAGCCTTCATCGATTACACCCTTGGCCTTCAGGCTGGACGCCACTGGAATGCCCAGATTTCCACTGAGTCGCCTCAGCAGATTCTGGGCGTCTGCGCGAATGCAGCCATATCCCGCGACAATGACAGGATGCTTTGCCTGCAGTAACGCATCCAGCACCTGGCTGGTGTGAGTGCATTCGGTTTCTGTATTCTGTCCTGGCCGCACGGTCATCACCTCATCCAGAAGACTGGCATCCACCTCCTCTTTCTGTACATTGAAGGGAAAGCTCAGCAACACCGGGCCGGGATTGTCAGACAACAAAACCTGGGAAGCGCGATTGAGTACATTGGCAAGGTAATCGCCACGTTCCACAATCTTGTTGTAGCGGGTTATTCCCTGGAACAGGGCGACCTGGTCGATGCTTCCCCCTTCACCGGAACTTTCCTGAAGACCTCCCCGGCCAAAAATATGCGTGGAGGTTTCCCCGGTGATCGCCAGCACAGGCTGCCGATCCGCATAGGCATTTGCAATGCCTGTAACCAGGTTCGTGGCACCGGGTCCAGCAGTCGTGATGCAGGCGGAGACACCTCCGGAAATGCGGGAATATCCCCCGGCCATGAATGACGCGCCTTGCTCATGCTTGGCGAGAACAGACTGAATAGTCGAATCATAGAGTGCATCATAAACGGGAAGTATGTGCGCTCCCGGCATACCAAACACATGGCCGATACCCAGGCGCTCCATATATTTGACGATCAACTCACTAACAGTCAGCTTCATTACTCATATCACAGCATTGCCGATACTTTTTTCCGGCGTGAACAAGTCCCTGAACTCAGAAATTCAGGTGATTAGCCTGCGCACGATACTAGGATACCGAGGCATTATCAATACGGCAGAAAGGACAGTAATCTCCCGCTACTGGCATTTACCCAGCCTAACGTTATATGATCACCGGTTACCAGCAAATATCCGCAAAATATCAGACAAACATGACACCAATAACAACTGTCCCTGTGCTGTTGCTGCTGTTTTCAACCCTGCAAGCAGTGGCCGGCTGGCAAGCCTGCAGGAACATCGGCAATGACAGTGAACGCCTGGGCTGCTATGACGCTTATGCGCGCTCACTGGATAAAAAATCACTCCCGTCTACTGCAGAAGAACAGCAGGCTGCTTTTGGCCTGCCAACAAAATCGCCTGCTGAAAACCTGCAGGGCATCAGTAACCGTATCAGCAAGGTTGAAACAGCGGGTCGCGGCGTCCGCGTTCTCACCCTCGAGAACGGGCAGGTCTGGCGCCAGGTTGGTAGCAGTTCACAGCCCCGCCTGAAGCCGGGAGACACGGTGACTATCGAAAAAGGCGCGCTGGGTTCATTCATCCTGAAAAAACAGGGCAGTAATCGCTCTTTGCGTGTGAAACGCATCAAATAGGACTGACTATCTGTCAAATGAAAACCAAAGGATTTTTACAGGAACTCAAACCGTCGCTCATGCTGCCGCTGGTATGTATCACATCCGTTTCCCTGGCTGATGGAAGCGGCAAAGACGATGGAGGCTTCAACAAGCTGCTGACCCTGGAGGGCATCTCCTTTCATGTGGTCTGCCCGAACCAAGGTTCTCTCAATCAACTGACCATCACTCCTGACGGTCTGGAAATTGACAACTCGGCCATCAGACAGGAAATAAACGGCTCGGTAACCGATGCAGAAGTGGCAGACCTGAATGCGAACGGGTCACCCGAACTCTATGTCTATGTTACTTCGGCGGGCAGCGGTTCCTATGGCGAGCTGATAGCCTACAGCGCAAACAACAAAAAATCCCTGAGCGGCATCTATCTCCCTCCCCTGACGGAAGACAGGAAGAATTCACAGGGATACATGGGGCACGATGACTTTGCCATCGTGGAAAACAGATTGATCCGGCGCTTTCCTGTCTACAAGGCAAAAGATGCCAACGCCAACCCCAGCGGAGGAACCAGAGAGCTTTACTACAAGCTTGTCCCGGGAGAAGCCGGCTGGCTACTGAAGCTGGATAAACGCGTTTCTTACGATTGATTTACAGCGTTTCTTCCACGATTTGGAAGATTGTTGCACTGTTTCCTGAGCGGTAAGCCACCCCGGGCAGATTCTCTGTCTTTGGCTTCAGTCAGAAAATCTGCACCGGAGTGCAGCCGGAAACTACCTTTACCTCCTCCCCACCTGGTTCTTCCTTGCAGACAGCATAGCCAGCATCAGCAGAATAAGCCCAAGAAACAGCAAAGCACTTCTTGATAGTGCAGGAATAGCTGCGGGAATCGGACTGGTGGATACCTGTGCCGCATCAATATTGTTATCGGGACGAGGATCCGGCGTATTCGAGGAGACATGGGCGGTATTGATCAAATCACCTGACATATCCTCATCCACCAGAACCTCGATAGTGTAGACCTTGTTACCACCTACCGGAATATCACCCAACTGACAATCCGGCACACCCGTTGGATCATTGTCACACCCGGAACTGGCAACAAAACTCATGCCTGCCGGAAGGGTGTCACTCACCACCACGGCCTGGGCATCGCTGGGACCATCATTCACGATCTGCAGCGTATAAATAACCCTGCCACCGCCCTGAATATAGGCCACATCACTCGTCTTGGTAATACGCAGATCAGCGGCGGCGCCAACCGTGGTTGGCTCGGTGGCCGTGTTGTTGGTGTTATCCGGATCGGGCGTGTTTGAACTCACCACTGC
>DTXR01000315.1 GCA_012962365.1 Chromatiaceae bacterium
GTCTTGGCCTTGGCCGGTGATTCAACGATTACCAGATTCATAGTGTTCCATAGTCAAACGCCCGCGGTTGCGGGCGTGGTTTAAATTGTAACGAGGCTGTGAAGATCAGTGCAAGACGTCCGGATTGCCGTTGTAGATCAGCTCTTCCATCAGGGCAAAGGCGCTTTCCTGCCCCGGCTGGTTGAGCAGCACCAGCAATACGATCCATTTTACGTCATCGGCCTCGAGATCCGGTGTGTCCAGCGCCATGGCGCGTTCGATGACCAGCTCCCGGCTGACCGGGTCCAGAATGCCCGACTGTTCCAGATACAGCAACATGCCCCGGGTTTCCAGGTCGATGCGCTGTTGCTCCGAGGTGGTAAAGATACGCGAAGACTGGCGCGTGCTGGAGGCCGCTTCCGTAATGGCGCCCTGCCGCCAAGCCAGCTCGTCCAGCCAGTCGAAGGCTTTGCGGATCTCCTCTTTTTCAAAGCCGGCCTTGGACAATTCCTCTTCGAGAAGGATCTGGTCCTGGGGCTGGGTTTCAGTGTCCATGTAATTCTCATAAATGAAAATGAGGACATCGATAAGGTTTTCGTTCACGGGTTTGGTCCCA
Organism: Chromatiaceae bacterium; assembly: GCA_012962365.1. Classification (GTDB taxonomy): domain Bacteria; phylum Pseudomonadota; class Gammaproteobacteria; order Chromatiales; family Chromatiaceae; genus Thiolapillus. Next base: position 596 of record DTXR01000315.1, read on the forward strand.
GAGTTGGCGGATGGACGATATCAGCCTGTGGCGTCTTTTTTGATCCGGACGAACAGCCCGCCTGGTTCAGATGCTACACGGCCTTCCATTTCCAGTAATAGTAACATGGAGGAGACCGCTTCGGGGCGCAGACCTGTTCTTTCCACCAGCGTGTCCGTGGGAACCGGATCATATCCCATGGCATCAAGGAGTTGGTGATGCTCCTGGTCAGAGGGCGGCGGGGTTTCGCCCAGGACTCCGGCATCAGCCTGCCGGGGTTCGGGCAGAAACTGCTGCAGTCTCGGTGCCAGCTCCTCCAATACATCGGAAGCGGTCTCCACCAGTTTGGCGCCTTCCCGGATGAGCCGGTGGCAGCCCCTGGCCAAGGGATTGTGGATGGAGCCGGGGATGGCGAATACCTCCCGGTTCTGCTCCCCCGCGAGCCGGGCGGTGATCAGGGAGCCGCTCTTCAATGCGGCTTCCACCACCAGAACCCCCAGGGAAAGACCGCTGATCACGCGGTTACGGCGGGGGAAATGTCCACGTTTCGGGCTGGTGCCCGGAGGGAATTCGGATACCAGCGCGCCATTTTCGGCGATCTGGTGTGCCAGATCCCGGTTGCTGGCGGGATACACGCGATCCAGCCCGGTTGCCGTGACAGCGAGGGTCGGCCCGCCGCCCAGCAGGGCGCCGCGGTGACTGGCGGTATCGATGCCCAGGGCCAGGCCGCTGGTGACTGCGATGCCGCTGCGGGCGAAGTGGCGGGCAAATTCCTGAGCCGTCTGCTCTCCGCCCCGGCTGGGGTTGCGGCTGCCCACCATGGCAATTTGTGGGGAATCGAGGCTGCCGGGTTGCCCCAGGACGAACAGACCCAAAGGAGCATCATTCAGGCTGCCCAGTGCTTCGGGATAGCGGGGCGAGGTCAGGGGGATGAAATGGCTGTGTGGAGATTCCAGCCACGCCTGATCCTTGTCCACATCGTCCCATGCGGGCTCGCGCAGGCGGCTGCGGATGCGTTCGGTGAGCTGGGGGGGTGGATGCCGAAGCAGTTCCTGTGGCGGGATGCCACCGTGCAGCAGGGGGTTGAGAGTCGCGGGCCCAACGCCCGGCAGGCGAATCAACGCCAGCCAGGCTCGCAGTTCCTCTTCCGGGATGTCAGGGATTGACGATACGGTCGTTGACATGCATGGCGCGCTGGGCATGCATGATGATGCCGAAGCTGACGCGATCGAAGCTGCGGAACACCATCAGCAGACCGGCTGCCTCATCGGGCAGGGTGACGGTTTCCCAACGGGACTTCTGGGCCCATTTCGGGCCTTCCACAGTGTGGGTCAGCAAGCGGTCATCGACGTATTCGGCAATATCGGGAATCAGGCTGCGGGCTTCTCTGGCAATGTGGTCAGGGACGGTTTCACCGCGGCTGTTTACCTGCAGAACGGTGCCCGTATCCAGGCCATCCGCCAGGCCGCGGTCGAGCACCACGATATCGTACTGCCCGATCTGGCTGAAACCGTTGAGCATGGCAATGATGTTGCCATTTACTTCCTGTTTCGGGGCATGGGGATAGAAGTCCGTGGCCAGCACTTCGGGTTCCGTGGGGAGGACGCGATCACCCAGCAGAACCTCTGTCTTGGTGGAATCGATCAGTACGGTGGCCGGATCACCAGTGCGTTGCAGCGTGCCGATGCCAGTCAATAGTGCCTGATAGCCCAGCACTTCGCCGGTGTCGCCATCCTTGTAAGCAGGGCCGGCACGCAGAATATCGAACTTTTTGTTTTCCCAGGTCGGAATGTCGCGCACATAAATGCGCTGCCCCGCGCCCGCTGCGATGTGTTCATCGGCAAATGCGACCAGATAGGGTTTGTGTTCCAGGCCGTTTTTCTCCACCACCAGTGGACGGGTCAGGAAGGGGGCGATGGCGTCAATAGGCACGGCAGGTATGGCTTTGCCGAGGCGACTGGAGCGAATGCCGGGGGACAATTTCAATGGTCCACGGCTGGCAACCCGTAGACGTGGCTTGCCGTCGATGTATACCAGCTCCAGTTCATCGCCGGGGTAGATCAGATGCGGGTTCTTGATCTGTGGGTTGACATGCCAGATTTCGGGCCACAACCAGGGTTTGCGCAGGAAACGTGCGGATATATCCCACAATGTATCGCCTTTCTTGACCACATATCGATCAGGGTGTTTTGGATTGATGAGATCATCTGCCGCCAGGACGATGCCGCTGATACCGGCAATCAATAATGCGGTGAGAAAAAGACGACTGATTCTTTTCATTGGGCTTCCCTTGTTTGGTTTGTTGCCTGTGGAGCTGTCGAGCAGGCCAGGACCA
>DTXR01000316.1 GCA_012962365.1 Chromatiaceae bacterium
TCGGGCGACTGCATTTCCAGGGTGGAAAATGCCCTGGATGCCAGCCTGCCTCCCGACACCATCGAGCCCCGGAGCCTGCACCAGGCCATGCGCTACGCCACGTTCAATGGCGGCAAGCGGGTGCGCCCGTTGCTGGTCTATGCCAGTGGCCAGGCCTGCGGCGGAAACACGGCGCTTTTCGATACACCTGCCTGTGCGGTCGAGCTGATTCACAGCTATTCCCTGGTTCATGATGACCTGCCCGCCATGGATGATGACGATCTGCGCCGCGGCCAGCCCACCTGCCACAAGGCTTATGATGAAGCCACGGCCATATTGGTGGGCGACGCCCTCCAGTCTCTGGCATTCGAACTCCTGGCAAAACCCGCGAGCGGAATTCCGGCGGAAACCCGGCTGAAAATGCTGCATGTACTGGCCAACGCCAGCGGTTCGCGCGGCATGGCGGGCGGTCAGGCCATGGACATCGATGGCGTCGATCAGGACATGTCTCTGCCCGAACTGGAAATCATGCACATTCACAAGACCGGCGCGTTGATTCGCGCCAGCGTCCTGCTCGGTGTTCTTGCCGCCGGCGGCAGCAGTGAACAATCATCCAGGCTGGAACACTACGCCAACGCCATTGGCCTGGCTTTCCAGGTCCAGGATGACATCCTGGACATAACCACAGAAACCCATACACTGGGCAAGACCCAAGGCAAGGATGCCGCCGACAACAAGCCCACCTATCCTGCACTCCTGGGACTGGATGGCGCCCGCCAGAAAGCCGCTGAGCTGCTGGAAGAGGCCCTGGACGCCCTGAGCAGCTTCGGTGATTCCGCACAACACCTACGCCAACTGGCCCGGTACGTGGTCGGCCGAACCCACTGATCCCTGCCATTCCCGGACAGACGCAAGGTTATATGGCATTTCCCTTATACACCACGGCAGGCTAAAATGAACGGCTACCATTTTGAGCCTGAAAAACCTGATGACCAGTCAATGCAACACAGCACCCGCTGAAATCGAAGACGTACAGGGCAGCGCTGACACCCGCAAAATTGCCATTAATCGCGTAGGAATCAAGGACATACGCCATCCTGTTCGCGTCAGGGATCGCAGTGAGGGCGAACAGCACACCATTGCCAATTTCAACATGTACGTGTTTCTTCCGCACGATTTCAAGGGCACCCACATGTCCCGTTTCGTGGCCATCCTCAACAACCACGAACGCGAGATTTCCATCAATTCTTTCAAAGACATGCTGGTGGAAATGGTGGAAAAGCTGGAATCCGAGGCCGGTCACATCGAAATGACCTTCCCTTTCTTCGTCAACAAGACCGCGCCTGTCTCCGGCGTACAAAGCCTGATGGACTATGAAGTAACGCTGATCGGCGAAGTGGAAAACGGCCAGCCCAGCATGTTCACTAAAGTGGTGGTGCCCGTCACCTCCCTTTGTCCCTGCTCGAAGTCCATCTCCGACCGCGGCGCCCACAACCAGCGCTCGCACGTTACCGTAACCGTCAGCACCGAAGATTTCATGTGGATAGAAGAAATCATCGAGCTGGTGGAAAAAGAAGCCTCCAGCGAACTCTACAGCCTGCTCAAGCGCCCGGATGAAAAGTTCATCACCGAGCGCGCCTACGACAACCCCAAATTCGTGGAAGACGTGGTGCGGGATGTCGCCGGACGCCTGAATGATGACCGGCGCATTCGCTCCTATGTGGTGGAAGCCGAGAACTTCGAATCCATTCACAATCATTCGGCCTATGCCCGGATCGAGAAGCCCTGATCAGGGCAGCGGCACACACTGTGACCGCTATCCGTTAAAAGGATGCGGTTCACGCCTCTCCGAGGACGCCAAGCCAGGCGAAGCCAGCAGTCTTCAGGCATGGCTTTAGCCCGGATATTTCACCAGGCCGCTCCAAATACCGATATTTTTTCTTCCAATCAA
>DTXR01000317.1 GCA_012962365.1 Chromatiaceae bacterium
GCATACGCATAGCGGTTGAAGCTGTGGATGTTGGCCTCGTTGAAGCGCACCGGGTCAACGGAGTAAAAACGCCCGATCTCGGGGTTGTACCAGCGTTTGCCGTAGTACACCAAGCCAATGTCTTCTTCATATTTGCCGGTGTACCAGGGACGGTCAGAGCCTTTTTGCAGGCGCAGCCGTTTTCCGTAGGGCTCGTAGCTTTCCCGCCAGATGAAGTTGCCATCTTCATCGGAGGCGGCAATGGGTGAGCCCAGGGCGTCGGTGTGGATATAGGTGATACGTTCCTGTGCGGTGGCCAGGCTGCTCAACTGAATAAGCAGGAGCAGCAGGAAGAGCCGGGAAATCCATTTGTACTTGTTCACGTGCGCTTCTCCTTCAGAATTGCCCCAAACTGTCGCCGATGGTCAAACGACCGCCTTTTCGCACGCGGAATCCACTTTGCAGTTTTACCTCGGGGGCATAGAAACAGGCCATGCCTCCGGACGATACCGTAAAGCTATTCTGGCTGGCAACCAGTATATTGGAATGCTCGCAAAGCAGCACTTTTCTGCCACCCACCGTCTGATCCGGCACCTGTGTACCCTGAAGATCGCAATTGATGCGAATCAATGAAAGGTCACACAGGTTTTCAGGTTCGCCAGCAATATTTTCCACTTCTGCGACCAGTTCACTATCCAGATAGATGTTTTCTGTGAGCCATTGGCCGGTATCCTCGTATTCTCCCAGCAGTTTGCCGGACAAGGTGTAGAAAAATACGGTGGATTTACCGTCTTTGGTGCGCAGCACACGGTTGCGGTTACCATCATAATGGTTGGTGATGTGATTGTCGATGGAGACCAGATCGCCTGCATCATTGAAATCATACACATGTACGCCGTCGCTGATGATGTTGCCATAGACATCGTAGCCAAATGACAGGTAATTAGCGTTATTCTGTTTTACCTTGCTCAGACGATTTGACGTATTGTAAGTATAAGTGTAGGTATTGCTGCCCAGTTTGTAGCTCAGAATGTCGCTATCCCCTGAATAGCTGGCGCTTCCTGTACCCCAATTGCCTCCTGAAGATGAACCGGTTAATCGATCCACAGCATCGTAAGTGTTGGCGATGGAACGGGTGGTATCTTCATTGTCCGTGATGTCCACATTACCCATGCCGTCATAA
>DTXR01000318.1 GCA_012962365.1 Chromatiaceae bacterium
ATTTTATGCGCCATATTTTCGCTTACATGGCAGAGGAGTCTTATGGCAAATGCACACCCTGTCGCTTGGGGACGGCCAAGGGAAGTCTGATGCTGGAGCAGGCCGGGCCGGACAATCCGCTCGACAGGGTGTTGTTCGATGAACTGCTGGAGCTGCTCGAAGCGGGCTCATTATGCGCCTTGGGGGGTGGCTTGCCACTGCCCATGCGTAATGCATTAACGCATTTTGCTGATGAGTTGCGCCCCAGTTTTACGGTGGCGGGAGGTAAGTCATGAACCAGATGCTGATCAACGGTCAATCCTGTGCCTTTGAATCAGGTGAAACGCTTTATGAATGTGTCAGCCGGCACCTGGGCAAAGAGGAAATACCGGTGCTCTGTCATGATCCTGCACTGGAGCCTTTTGGCGCCTGCCGGATGTGTATGGTGGAAGTGGCCCGTTCCGCAGAGGATGCCAACCGCCTGATGGCTGCCTGCCATACTCCGACCGCCGATGGCTTGCATGTTTCCACCCGTAGCGAGCGCCTGACCAGTGTGCGTAAGGGCATCCTTGAGTTGCTGCTAAGCAACTACCCCCCAGACAAGCTGCACGCTGAGCCTGGAGAAAACCCGACACTATTTCAACGCATGCTGCATGACTATGGAATCGAACACAGCCGTTTTCCCAATTCTTCAGAACCGGGGCATGTTGCCAAACCTCATCCCTATTTGCGCTTCGATCCTGCGCAATGCATACATTGCTACCGCTGCATTCGTGCCTGTGATGAGGTACAGGGGCAGTTCGTGCTGGCCATGGCCAATCGCGGCATCCACAGTCATATCATCCAGGGGGTGGAAGGTGATTTTGGTGAAGCCGGATGCGTATCCTGCGGACGTTGCGTGCAAACCTGCCCGACGGATGCACTCAGTGATCGCTATCGCGCCAAGACCCTGCAGGCGGATAGCAGCGTCACGACCGTTTGTACCTATTGTGGCGTGGGCTGCAACCTGGAAGTGAAGGTGAAGCAAGGCCAGGTAGCCGCTATCAGTGCGGTAGAGACGGCTGCGGTCAATCAGGGACATACTTGCCTGAAAGGACGTTATGCCTTCGAGTACGTGCATCACCCGGACCGTCTGCGCAGCCCTATGATTCGCCGTGACGGTGTGCTGGAAGCGGTGAGTTGGGATGAAGCGCTGGATTATATCGCGCAAAGACTGGGGGAGATCAAACAGGAGCAGGGTGCGGATGCCATCGCCGCCATTTCCTCGGCGCGTTGTACCAATGAAGAAAATTACCTGATGCAGAAGTTCATGCGTACGGTGATCGGAAGCAATAATATCGATGGCTGTGCGCGGGTCTGCCATGCCCCTACTGCTTTCGGCATGCGGCAGGTATATGGTACGGGTGCCGCCACCAATTCCATTGATGAAATTGCACTGGCGGATTGTCTGCTGGTTTTTGGCGCCAACCCCACCGAAGCCCATCCGGTAACGGGAGCCAGACTGAAGCAGGCAGCGATGCGAGGTGCCGATCTGATTGTGGTCGATCCACGCCGTTCGGAATTGTCGAAATATGCAGCCTGCCATTTGCAACCCCGCCCCGGTAGCAACGTGGCCTTGCTGAGTATGTTATGCCGGTACCTTATTGAACTGGGATATGTGGATGATCGCTTTATTGAGCGCCGTACCGAGGGATTTACGGCATTCAGGGAGCAGGTACTGGCGCAGGATCTGGATAAACTGGAAAGCATCACCGGCGTGGTGCGTGGTGATGTGGAAAAGGCAGCCCATATCTATGGGCGTGCCGAAAGGGCCATGGCCTTTCATGGCCTGGGCATTACCGAGCACTATCAGGGCAGCCGCGCAATCATGATGCTGGCGTCCATGATCATGATGACGGGCAATGTTGGCAGGCCGGGTACAGGTATGAACCCTCTGCGCGGGCAGAACAATGTGCAAGGCGCAGTGGACATGGGTGTACAGCCTGATCTCGGGGCGGGTTATCTCGACTATACCCAGCCCCAAAACCAGGCGCTGTTCGAGGAAGTATACGGCACGCAAATTCCCTTGCAGGCCGGTCTCAAGATTCCGCAGATGTTCGAGGCGGCACGGAAAGGGCAGCTCAAGGCGTTGTGGATTATGGGTGAAGACATATTGCAGACAGATCCCAATTCCTGTGAGGTGAAATATTCCCTCAGCTGCCTGGATCTGCTGATCGTGCAAGAATTGTTCATGAGTGAAACCTGCAGCATGGCCGATGTGGTGCTGCCGGCGGCTTCCTTCCTTGAGAAAGACGGCACTTTCACCAATGGCGAAAGGCGTATTCAGCGCGTGAACGCGGCCATTGAACCTTTGCCGGGCACCAAAGCAGATGGCCAGATCGTTTGCGAGATCATGCAGCGCATGGGATATGAGCAGGCGGACTATGATCCACCCGAATTGTTGAAGGAGATCGCACAGCTTGTTCCCTTCTTTGCCGGCGTGACCTGGGAGAATCTCGACGGTAACGGCAAGCAGTGGCCGGTAGCTGCTGATGGCAGCGATACCAGGATCCTGCATCAGGAACAGTTCAAGCTGGGCAAGGGGCAATTTCGCTTCTACGCATTTCAGGAGAGTCTAGAAATCCTCGATCACTTGGCAGAGTACCCGTACATCCTTACCACCAGCCGTCGTCTGGAGCACTATAACTGCGGCAGCATGACCCGGCGTACGTCCAATGTGGAGTTACTGGATCATGATGTACTGCTGATCAATCCTGAGGATGCCTGGCGGGAAGGCATTGCAGATGGCAATAGGGCCAGACTGCAATCACCCAACGGGGAAACGCATTTGCGGGTGCAGATCAGTGACGAAGTAAAGCCGGGAATTCTGTTTACTACCTTCCACTTCCCCGAGATCGCCATCAACCACCTTACCAGCGGTGTCTTTGATCAGGAGAGCATGACGCCGGAGTACAAGGTCGTGGCGGTAAGGTTGTCAGCTTCCTAGGGCAGGCTCCTGGCCTGATTCCATGCCGTGCCAGATACAATCTATGATGTCGTCATAATAATTGGGTAAGGCTTTGTCGATGACGCCATCCAGGCGCAAGTGAATCATGCGTATGGCTCCCCCAAAAATACTGGCGGTCATGATCCAGGGGTCCCCCTGGCGAATTTCGCCTGCGTCTATGCCTTC
>DTXR01000319.1 GCA_012962365.1 Chromatiaceae bacterium
ACTCTAATGGCACAGGCATTTACCAAAGCCATGGCGAGGAACATATTCTACGGGGGAACGGTGTTCTTCTTTCTGCTGTTCCTGGCACTGACGTTCCAGACACACTCGGCATGGCCCGAGCGCGACAATCATGAAGCACTCAATGATACGGTTGCGCTGGGCAAGAAAGTATGGGAAGACAATGATTGTATCGGCTGTCACACGCTGTTGGGTGAAGGCGCATATTTCGCTCCGGAACTGGGGAATGTCTACCAGCGTTTTGGCAACAGCACAGAAGCCATCAAGGGCTTCATTGCAAGCCGCCCCAAAGAGGGCGTTCCAGGTCGTCGCAGCATGCCTCAGTTCAATCTCACCGATGAAGAATTGACCGCAGTTGCCGAATTCCTGAAATATGTTTCCGGAATCAACACTGCCAACTGGCCGCCTAACATCAAAGGCTGAAGCAACCTGGATCTTAAGGAGTAATTACCATGAAATATGAATCACAAAAGGTTGCCAAGCTGTATTTTATCGCGGCAATCGGACTCTTTGTGGGACAGATACTGTTTGGCCTGATCATGGGCGCCCAGTATGTGATCGGGGACTTCATGTTCCCCGAGATTCCCTTCAACGTGGCACGCATGGTGCACACCAACCTGCTGATCGTGTGGCTGCTGTTCGGCTTTATGGGTGCCGCCTATTATCTGGTACCGGAAGAAGCGGAAACAGAGTTGTTCGCCCCTTGGCTGGCAAATCTGATGTTCTGGATTTTCCTGGTCGCAGGTGCTGCAACCATTCTCGGCTACCTGCTGGTACCCTATGCCACGCTGGCGGAACTGACCATGAACGACATGCTGCCCACCATGGGTAGAGAGTTCCTGGAACAACCGACAATTACCAAGATCGGCATCGTCATCGTTGCCCTGTCGTTCCTGTTCAACATCGGCATGACCATCCTCAAAGGCCGCAAGACCGTTGTGAATCTGGTGCTGTTGATGGGCCTGACCGGCCTCGCCGTATTCTTCCTGTTTGCATTCTACAACCCCACCAACCTTGTCATGGACAAGTACTACTGGTGGTGGGTAGTGCATCTGTGGGTGGAAGGTGTCTGGGAACTGATCCTCGGCGCTATCCTGGCGTTCATCCTGATCAAGACCACCGGTGTCGACCGCGAGGTTATCGAGAAGTGGCTGTATATCATCATCGCCATGACCCTGATCACCGGCATCATCGGTACCGGTCACCATTACTACTGGATCGGTGCTCCCGAGTTCTGGCAGTGGTGGGGTTCCATCTTCTCTGCCATGGAGCCGATTCCCTTCTTCATGATGACCGTTTATGCGTTCAACATGGTGAACAAGCGTCGCCGCAACCATCCCAACAAGGCCGCTGTGCTGTGGGCCCTGGGTACTGCGGTCATGGCTTTCCTCGGCGCCGGCGTCTGGGGCTTCCTGCATACTCTGGCTCCCGTGAACTACTATACTCACGGCACCCAGATCACTGCAGCCCACGGGCATATGGCTTTCTACGGTGCTTATGTAATGATCGTGCTGGCCATGATCTCCTATGCCATGCCACTCATGCGTGGTCGTGAGGCCTGCAACAGCGCACGTTCCCAGAGCATGGAAATGTGGTCTTTCTGGCTGATGACCATCTCCATGGTGTTCATCACCCTGTTCCTTACCGGCGCAGGCATCCTGCAGGTCTACCTGCAGCGCTTCAGTGACAATCCCATGGACTTCATGGTGGTGCAGGACAAGATCGCCCTGTTCTACTGGCTGCGGGAAATTGCTGGCCTGATCTTCCTCGTAGGCCTGGTTCTGTATATTGCCAGCTTCTTCGTAGGCAAGAGCGAGCCAGAAGCAACGGTGGAACTGGCCAAGTAGGCAGTCTCGCAAGGGAGGTCTTTGACCTCTCTTGCGAATTCACATGTTCAAACAGAAGGCGGATGAATTATCATCCGCCTTATTCAATTTTGGGATAGTGAAAACCGGATGAACCCCATGGAAAAAAGCAAATGGCCCCCTGGTGACCTGGTTATCTGGATCTTCATCATGGCAGAACTGTTGGTGTTTGGCGTGTTCTTTTCCGCCTACGCCTTCACCCGGGCCAACCATGTCGAACTGTTCAATACCTACCAGTTGACTCTCGATCGCAACGCCGCACTGATCAACACCCTGGCACTGATCACAAGCAGTTACTTCGTGGTGCGGGCGGTCGCCGCAATCAGGAACGACAACAGCCAGCGCTGTTTCCATTGGCTATTGGCGGCATTGTTCATGGGCGTGGTTTTTCTGGTGGTCAAAGGTGCAGAGTATCAGCACCACTTTGCCCATGGCGTCAATCTGAGCACCAACACCTTCTACATGTTCTATCTGTCCCTGACCTTCTTCCATTTTCTGCACGTTATTCTGGGGATGGTTATACTGATTGCCGTCGCGCTCAAGGCAAAAGCTGGCGGATACAGCGCCAGTGAATACACCGGTGTCGAAACCGGCGCCAGCTACTGGCACATGGTGGATTTGGTGTGGATGGTTCTCTTCCCCCTGGTTTATGTGATGAGATGAATACCATGACTGACAAAAACGTTTTCATTCGTCCCTGCACCTGGATCTATCTTCTGCTCATGGCACTGACCTTTGTTACCTGGTTCATCGGCACAATGCAGTTTTCCGGCCTGCAGATTTCCTTGATGGTTCTGGGCTTTGCCCTGCTCAAGGGCCAGCTGATCGGCGACTATTTCATGGGTTTGAAGCAAGTGTCCGGCTTCTGGCGCTGGGCCATCACCATCTGGCTGCTTCTGGTAGGATCATTGATTACCTTCGCTTTCAATCTCACCGCATAGGAGCACCCCCTGTTGAGCTCAGAAGACATCCCTTTCTACCTTCCCCAGGGGAACGAAGCAGATCTGTTTCAGCATGCCTGGAGCAATCAGCTGCCGGTAATGATCAAGGGGCCGACAGGTTGCGGCAAGACCCGATTCATCGAACACATGGCTGCCCGTCTCGGACGCCCCCTGTATACCGTATCCTGCCACGATGACCTGACTGCCGCCGACCTCGTCGGTCGCCACCTCATAGGAGAACAGGGTACCTTCTGGGTGGACGGCCCTCTGACCCGCGCCGTACGCGAAGGCGCTATCTGCTACCTGGATGAAGTTGTGGAAGCACGCAAGGATACCACCGTAGTCATCCACCCCCTGACAGACGACAGGCGTATTCTGCCCATCGAACGCACGGGCGAAACGCTGAAGGCACCTGCGGAATTTATGTTGGTGGTCTCCTATAACCCGGGCTACCAGAACATCCTCAAAGGAATGAAACCATCGACCCGGCAGCGTTTCGTGGGCATGACTTTCGATTTTCCGGCAGCTTCACTGGAACAGGAAATCATCCAAAGAGAAACCGGCATCGATGAAAAGACAGCAAAATCCCTGGTGAAACTCGCCGCCGCCCTGCGGGTACTGAAAGATCACGACCTGGAGGAAGCCGCCTCCACCCGATTACTGATCTATGCTGCCCGCCTGATCAGGAGTGGCATGAACGCGATTGACGCCTGTCTTGCGGCCATGGCCGAACCCCTGACCGACGACCTGGAAACCCGCAGTGCATTGATGGAAGTCATCAACATCAGCTTACCCAGAGGTTAAATATGGAAAAACACCGCACCCCCAAAAAACAGGGCCTGGCAATCACCGCCGAAGCCCTCTTCATGTTGAACCTGCTGCTCCCCGTCCTTCCCCTGTTCGCACTGGGAATCATCTATTTTCGTCACAAGAACGATCCCAGCCTGTTTGTGCGCTCCCACGTCATTCAGCCCTGGATCGCCGCATTGATCAGCACCGCCCTGTTCTTCATCATCAACCTGGTTGCCGCCCTAGCCGGAGGTTATACCAGCCTGGACAACCTGATCAGCATCCACAGCCTGGTCGCCCTCGAGGTCTATACGCTGCTGGTGATCCTCCCCTTCCTGGTTCCCGGCCTGCTGTCCCTGACCAAGGCCATGTCCGGACAGGCATGGAATTATCCGATCATTGGCCGGTTTTTGTGACCAGAGAAGGACCGCTGAAAAAGGGAACGATACATAACAAGCGTCTGCTCCTGCAAACGGCGTTCTTTATTCTGTTCATTCTGGCGCCGCCCCTGAACATCATCCGGTTCGACCTCTACCGCAACAACCTGGTTCTATTCGGACAGGACTGGGATCTGGATTTCACGGGTTTTCAATATGGCTTCACCTCATCATCCGAGGTCATTCTCAACCTGATATTCAAGGCATTCCTGCCATTGGCAGCAGCCGGACTGCTGCTGATCTACGTGGCCTGGCGCTGGGGGCGGCTCTATTGCGGCTGGCTCTGTCCCCATTTCACCATGGTCGAAAGCATCAACAAACTCATGCTGCGCGCCATTGGCAGGCCCACGCTCTGGGAAAAGGCGTCTCTGCCCCTGCAGCAGCCAGATGGCAAAACCCTGCAGACCAGCCGACGCTATTGGATTCCCCTGTTGTTGTTGAGTCTGGGCATGGCCTTCACCTGGGCCGTAGCCATTCTCACCTATGCCCTTCCTCCAGAGGTCGTCTATTTCAACCTGCTGCACGGACAGTTGAGTCTGATCCAATTGCTCTTTATCACCGTTGTCACACTGATCCTGGCGCTGGATTTCATATTTGCCCGGCATCTGTTCTGCCGCTTCGGCTGTTCGGTGGGACTGATTCAGGGATTGGC
>DTXR01000320.1 GCA_012962365.1 Chromatiaceae bacterium
CGCAGAAGGGCAGGGTCATGCCCTGGAAACCGGGGGTGGCATCTGCAAGGCGCTGCCCCTGCTGGGAAACGCGCCTTTTCTTGTAATCAACGGTGATGTATACACTGAGCTGGATTACGCCGGCCTGACGCTTCCCGAAAGCTGCCTGGCGCATCTGGTGCTCGTGGACAATCCGGCGCACCACCCAGCCGGTGACTTTGTGCTGAACGACACCAGGGTGCTGGCCGAGGGCTCACCGAAGCTCACCTTCAGCGGCATCGGTGTCTATCATCCCCAACTGTTCGCAGGCTGTGAAGTCAGATCCTTTCCCCTCGCGCCCTTGCTGCGCAAGCATATGCCAGAGGGTAGAATAAGCGGCGAATATTTCGACGGCTACTGGCTGGATGTCGGCACGCCGGAACGTTATCAACTTCTGGACAGGATGCTCTCCAATGGGACAGGAAATCAGTCATAGCAGTTTTTCCGATGAAGACTTCAAGCGCTTTCGCGACCGCGTGGTCGCCGAAACCGCCCTGCTCAATCAATGGCTGGCCGATGGCGTCCTGGATCAGAGCGAACCCATGGCCGGCAGCGAGATCGAAGCCTGGCTGGTGACCGACCGCGGTCTGCCGGCGCCGGTCAACCAAGCCTTCCTCGAGCACATGAACGACCCCATGGTGGTGCCGGAATTGTCCACCTTCAACGTGGAGCTCAACACACAGCCACTGGCCTTTTCCGATGGCATGTTCGACCGCATGCACGATGATCTGGCCGACCTGTGGCGCCGCTGCGACGAGATCGCCAGCCGGGAAGCCGCACACATGCTCATGATCGGTATTCTTCCCACCGTGCAGCAATCCGATCTCTGCCTCGGGAACATCTCCGGCATGCAACGCTACCAGGCACTGAACGAACAGGTACTGCGTATGCGTGACGGTCAGCCCCTGATACTGGATATCCGCGCCCTGGAACATCTCGTCGCGGAGCACGATGATGTGATGCTGGAAGCCGCCACCACCTCATTTCAGATTCATCTCAAGATCGATCCCGCCGGGGCCGTGCGTGCCTACAACATCTCCAAGATGATCTCGGCGCCCATGGTTGCCTTGGCCGCCAACTCGCCTTTCCTGTTCGGTCACGAGCTGTGGGACGAAACCCGAATCCCCCTCTTCGAACAGTCCGTGGCCGTGGGCGCCAGCGACTACTCCAAGCGCGTCACTTTTGGGGTACGCTATGCCAAGCACTCCATTCTGGAATGCTTCGAGGCCAACCGGGATCGTTATCCCGTTCTGCTGCCACAACTCATGGATGAGCCGGTTGAATCCCTGGCTCACCTGCGTCTGCACAACGGCACCATCTGGCGCTGGAACAGGCCTCTCGTGGGCGTATCCGAAAACGGCAAGGCTCATATTCGCATCGAACACCGCGTCGCACCCAGTGGCCCCAGCACCCTGGATGTCATCGCCAACGCCGCCTTCTACTTCGGCCTGGTGCGGGAACTCATGGCCGTGGAAGAAAATCCAGAAGCACGGCTGCCGTTCTTCAACGCCAAGGAAAACTTCTACAGCAGCGCCTGCCTGGGCCTGGAAGCCCGGGTCGTCTGGTTCGACGGCCAGGAAGGAAGCGTAGCCGACCTGTGCCTGCAGAAGCTCATCCCCCAAGCGCACGCCGGCCTGCAACGCCTGGGGGTCAGCCGGGAAGAAAGTCACTTCTGGCTGGACATCATCCAGGACAGGGTGGAAAGCCGTCAGACTGGCGCCCGCTGGCAGCGCGAGTGGATCAACCACAATGGCAAGGATTTTCCCGCCATGGTGCGCACCTACCGGGAGCGCCAGAACAGCGGCAAACCCGTCCACGCCTGGGCCGTCTGAACATGTTCGCCGAACTCTACGAACTGCCTCAAGGTTTGCTGGAACTGCCCGCCGGCAAGCTGCACGGATTTCTTGGCGGCCCCACCCTGATCCACCTGGAGGGTAGGCGCGAGGCGCCCCTGTTCGTCTCTGTGCTGATGCACGGGAATGAAGACGTGGGCTGGGAAGCCGTGCGCCACCTGCTGCAGAAATACCGCCCCGGCGGGGGAGGCCAGGAGCTGCCACGATCCCTGTCTCTGTTCATCGGCAACACCTCTGCTGCCGAAGTAAACATGCGCCGCCTGGCGGGACAGCCGGACTACAACCGCGTCTGGCCCGGCAGTGAACTACCCCCCACCGCAGAACATGCCATGATGGAGAGTATCGTCGATACCATGGCTCACAAGGGCGTGTTCGCCAGCGTGGACGTACACAACAACACCGGCCTCAATCCGCACTACGCCTGTGTCAACGTGGTGCGCACCGAATCCCTGCACCTCGCGGCCATGTTCAGCCGTACCGTGGTGTACTTTACCCGTCCCACGGGTGTGCAATCCATGGCCATGACGGAACTGTGTCCTGCGGTGACCCTGGAATGTGGAAAGGTGGGGCAGATGCATGGTGTGGATCACGCCAGCGAATACCTGGATGCCTGCCTGCATCTGGCGCAGCATCCCACACACCCCATCTCACCCCACGATATCGACCTGTTCCACACCGTAGCCATCGTCAAGGTGCCGCCGGAAGTCAGCTTCAGCTTCGGCTGCCAGAACTACGATCTGTGCCTGCTGGATGACCTGGAGGTACTGAATTTCCGTGAGATTCCCGCCGGCACCAGCTTCGGCAGGGTCGGTCAGGGAGAGCGCATCCCCCTGGATGTGAAGAACGAAGCCAATCATGATGTCGCAACACGCTATTTTTCCGTGGAACACGGCGAGTTGCTGACGCGTACGCCCGTCATGCCTTCCATGTTGACCATGAATGAAGCCGTCATCCGGCAGGATTGTCTGTGTTACCTCATGGAACGCTACAACCTGCATCTGGAAGATGCCGTCTGAAGACCTTCGCCCAAAAATGGCGTTATTAACCGGTTTTCAACGGGACTGCTCGCCCAGCTTGCTCTAACGCGGATATTTCACCAGGGCGCTCAAAAAAGCCCATATTTTTTACTTTCGATCAATATGTTATTGGGTACACTTTGTGCCTGTTCAGGCTCTCCGGGAAAATTCCGGATCCTGGTGAAACATCCGGGTTACAGCATCATACCTCGAATCGTGAAATACAGGA
>DTXR01000321.1 GCA_012962365.1 Chromatiaceae bacterium
AGGTTGCCACCCCACAGGTCACCGTGGAGCAGGGAAGGAACGGGATCGTGATCCATAAGGGCAGGGAAGCGCTCCAGCAGCCTTTCCCCCAGCCGCTGCAGGTCATTTCCCAGACCGTTACGCGCAGCTTCTTCGAGCTGGAAACCCAGGCGCTGCTCCCGCCAGAAGTCGACCCAGTCCGCCGTCCAGTCGTTGGGCTGGCGGGTGGCGCCGATGGTATTGTCCCGTTGCCAGCCGAAGCGCCCGGCCTGCTGGCGGTGCAGGGCGGCGAGCTGTTCTCCCGCAAGTGCATTGGAGCCAGAGCCGCCCAGGGGGATGTACTCCATGACGATATAGCTTTGACCGTCGGCGATGCCGGTACACAGGGGAAAGGGAACGCGAATCGCATCAGCCGCCGCCAGTTCCTGCAAACCGAGGAATTCGGCCTCGAACATAGCGAGACGACCGGCGCTGTTGAGCTTGACGAACCAGTGTCGGCTACCGTCGGAGAGCTTGACTGCGGTATTGATGCAACCGCCGCCGAGAGAGCGGGGCGATTCAGGCTGAAAGGGCTCGCCGGAGGCGTCCCCGATGTGGGTGGCGATCTGCTCCCATACGCTCAGGAGGCGTCTCCGCTGTCGAGATTGCGCCGGATCAGCCCCTTGGCCTTGACCAGGCTGCTGCCGGTAAGGTCGCTGAGCACTTCATCGGCGATCTGCTTGATGGTACCCACCACGGAGCGCGGGTTCTTTGTTACGGTATTGGCCGCCCAGAGCATTTTTTCCGACTTGGCCGAGAAATAGCGCAATTGCACACTGAAGTAATTATCCGAGCCAACATAACCTGGCCGATAGATGGCGCGGTAGCTCTGGTAATAATAGTCGTAGAAAAACATGCTGGAATAGGCATCGGGGAACCAGTCAAGGCGGCTGGGCATATATTTGTAATCCTTTTGCAAGCCCTTGAGCTGTGCAACAAGCACACCATCCACGCCCAGTTCGTTTACCAGCTTGACGACTTCTTCCTTCTGGTCATGATCGGTGGCATTGGGCATGTACTCGTAGCTGGGAATGACATTCACCCCCTTATTCCTGGCCTCTTCCACAAAATGCTGTTCAAAGAAACGCCTGGTCACCGGGTCCTTTATCAGGGCGATCAGGAAGATCTTGCTGGCAGGCGGCTCATCGATATCCGGCGCCTCCCAACTTTCGACCAGCTTGGTGGAAGAACAGGCGACCAT
>DTXR01000322.1 GCA_012962365.1 Chromatiaceae bacterium
CCTGCCGCCCTTTCAGCGCAGACCGCAAGGGACTGGTATTGGGTGAAGGCGCGGGAATGGTCATCCTCGAGTCCCTGAGCCATGCACATCAACGCGGTGCTGCTATCCATGCCCTGATCGGCGGCATCGGCATGAGCGCCGACGCCGCCCACATCACCGACCCCTCCAGTGACGGGGCGGCAAGAGCCATGCAGGCCGCCCTGGATGATGCCGCCCTCACCCCCGAAGAGATAGCCTATATCAACGCTCACGGCACGGGCACTGTGCAGAATGATCCCTCAGAAACAACAGCCATCCGTCAGATTTTCGGTGATCATGCCGACAAGCTGCTGGTCTCATCCACCAAATCCATGCATGGACACGCACTGGGCGCATCAGGCGCCATTGAGCTTATCGCCACCGTTTGCTCTTTGCAGGAAAGCTTGGTCCCACCCACGGCCAATTTCACGACAGCTGGCGAAGGCTGCGATCTCGACTATGCAGCGAATACCCCTGTGGACAGGAAATACGATCACGCACTAAGCAATTCTTTCGCCTTCGGCGGCCTCAATGCCGTATTGGCAGTCAGTCGAGCTACCTGAAGGTCACTCAGGCTTTTGGAACAAATAGTGGCCATTACCAAAAAAAGCGCCCTCTTTAGGCAGGAAGCAGGCTTTACAAAGAATAAAATAATCACTCCAGAACCGAATCCGCTTAGCAGGAAGGTGTTTGCGTATCTCTTCGATGTTTGACCAAAAGCGCTTATGCCACTCATCCAAAGTAGTCCAATAATTCATACCATTGATAAACCAGCTATTGATCAACTCCAGGTTTTTCGCATGTCGCGGAAGCTCATCAAATGGCCAAATTCTTCCACCTGGGAAATAGTCTCCAATCAAACTTTGAGTAGGATCCAGGAACTGAGGAATAACCGGTTTTGACGTAATTAAGTGGTGGAAAGCTTTACCACCAGGTTTAAGATATTTGAATACTTTGTCATGCAACTCTTCAAGGTTTTTGATAGCGCAAACCAAGCCTATTGATGTTACAACATCGAAACTACCTGGCGTAACATCCTCGTCGTTTAGGGATTCAAGGTCTTTCTGGACAACGGTGAAATTCTTCCCATGAAAGAAATGCCCAGAATCATTCATGCATTCGTTTAGGAAGCTTGTTTGAATCACGCTGGGAGTGACGCCAATGACTTCAATATCGGGATAGTTTTCAAACAAATACTGCTCAAAAGAGCCAAAACCACATCCTATATTCAATATCCGTTCAGCCCCCTGTATACCGATACGCTCACATATCAGTCGGAACTTGTTTCTTTGCGCCTCTTCTAACGAAATATCAGTATTTCTCACGGCTTCCGGTGTTTCACCATAGTAAGCCATTGTATAAGCGCGATAATGAGTATCAAGGAACCCTTCAAAAAACGCCAATTTCTCGTCGTAATGGGTATCCATCAAATCAGCTGTTTGTTCAGACAGTGCACCCGACGATGGGCAAAGGTTTAAACCATCTACGGTTACAGGTTTGTTTACTAGCATTTTATACTCACGAGCAAGAAATCTTGCAACATGCTCCTCCTTCCGCAACGCCTCTGCAGACCCCCATGCAGGAATATCCAAGGATTCGATTTTAGTCATATGTCTTTACCTCGCAGTGGAAAGCTGCGCCAAATTATACTCCGGACCGAAGCTCAAAGGTCGAGACCAGGCTCACAGTGCATTCCGGACGTTAAGCACAAGTGCGAAGCGCCCAAAGAAAAGCCCCGCCGAAGCGAGGCTTTTTCAGTTCAAACGGTAAATAAACTCAGCCTACCAGC
>DTXR01000323.1 GCA_012962365.1 Chromatiaceae bacterium
AACCGGTCAGTTACCAGCCCATATCGCCATCATCATGGATGGTAACGGGCGATGGGCGCAGCAGCGCGGCAAGGCCCGGCATGCAGGACATCGTGCGGGCGTGGAAACGGTGCGCAGGGTCATCGAGACCTGCGGTCAGCAGGGCGTGAAGGTGCTCACGCTGTTTGCGTTTTCCAGTGAGAACTGGCGGCGCCCCAAAACCGAAGTGAAAATGCTCATGGAGCTGTTCTTTACCGCACTCAACAGGGAAGTCCGGCGCATGAAGAAACGTAACGTGCGATTGCGCATCATCGGGGACATCAGCGCCTTTTCCGACAAGCTGCAGAAACTCATCATCGAAAGCGAGAAAACCACCGCCGCCAACGACGGGCTGCTGTTACAGGTGGCCGCCAACTACGGTGGCCGTTGGGACATCACCCAGGCGGCGCGTAAGCTGGCGGAACAGGTGCAAGCCGGCGAAATCACGCCCGATCAGATCACCGAGGAAACCCTTGCACAAAGCCTGTCCTGCCCCGATGTGCCCGAACCGGATCTGTTCATTCGCACCGGAGGCGAGAAGCGCATCAGCAACTTCCTGCTGTGGCAGTGTGCGTATACCGAATTGTATTTTTGTGAAACCCTCTGGCCGGATTTTGGCAAGGAAGACTTGCTGGCGGCCTTTGCGGATTACGCCGGGCGGCAGCGTCGCTTCGGGCGTACCTCGGATCAGGTGCAGTAATGCTCAAGGCGCGACTGCTTACCGCATTGATTCTGGCACCGCTGGCCATCTCGGCGGTTTTGGCTTTGCCCACCCCCTGGTTCGCCCTGTTGCTGGGCGTTATCGTGCTTGGCGGTGTCTGGGAGCTGGGGAACCTGAGTGGCGTGGAATCTGTCCCCGTACGTTTGCTGCTGGTGATGATTTTCGCCGCAATTCTGTGGGCGATGTATGCAGCCCGTGGCATGGGCTGGGCTGACACCTTTATCCAAATCCTCGGCGTTGCCTGGCTGCTCAATCTTGTGCTGCTGTTGTCAGGGCGATTTTCACCGGAAATTCGAAAAGGTCTGAACTTGCCATGGCTGATCATGGGGTTGGGGGCCTTGTCAGGTGCATGGCTGGCGCTGCTCAAGCTGCATGGTGTGACGGATCATGGGCCGCAACTGATGCTGTTTCTCATGTTGTTGGTCTGGGCGGCAGATTCGAGCGCCTATTTTTCGGGGCGAGCCTTTGGCCGGCGCAAGCTTGCTGCGCATATCAGTCCTGGAAAAACCGTGGAAGGGGTGCTTGGCGCCCTGTTGGGTGGCGCGGTTATGGGCGGAGCGTTGGTTTGGCTTCAATGGTTGCCTTTGTCACCCGTTATGCTGGTGTTGCTATGCGTGAGTACAACGCTCATTTCCGTAGGTGGCGATCTATGGGAGAGCTACCTCAAGCGTGAACGAGGCATAAAGGACAGCGGCAATATCCTGCCCGGGCATGGTGGTGTGTTGGATCGCATCGATGCCCAGCTCGCTGCCGGGCCGTTTTTTCTCGCCGGCCTGATGCTGTTGGGTGCACTGCGTTGACTGGTGTCAGCATCCTCGGTTCCACCGGTTCGATAGGGAAAAGCACCCTGGACGTATTGGCGCGCCATGCAGACCGTTACCAGGTTGTGGCCTTGAGCGCGAACACCGATGTTCAGGGCATGTTGCACCAATGTCTGGTCTTTCGGCCCTGTGTGGCGGCCATGGCGGATGCGGACAGTGCGGAGCAGCTTGCGCAACAGCTGGCAGACAGGGCGCCCGAAATCGAGGTGCTGGCCGGAGCTGAAGGTCTGAATGCCGTAGCCTGCCATCCGCAAGCGGATTCGGTGATGGCGGCCATTGTGGGTGCTGCCGGCCTGCTGCCCATACTGGCGGCCGTGGATGCCGGCAAACGTATTCTGTTGGCCAACAAGGAAGCACTGGTGGTGGCGGGCGGCCTGTTCATGGACGCGGTGCGCAGGAACAGGGTTCAGGTGTTGCCCATCGACAGCGAACACAATGCGGTTTTCCAGTGCATGCCTGAAAACTATGACGGGGACATGGACAGGCAGGGCGTGAAACGCATCCTGCTGACCGCCTCCGGCGGGCCTTTTCGCTCTTTGGAGCGGGATGAACTGCAGCAGGTGACGCCGGAACAGGCCTGCGCCCATCCCAACTGGGATATGGGGCGCAAGATTTCCGTGGATTCCGCCACCATGATGAACAAGGGGCTGGAAGTCATCGAGGCCCACTGGCTGTTCGATGCCGCGCCGGACAGGATTCAGG
>DTXR01000324.1 GCA_012962365.1 Chromatiaceae bacterium
AAAGACGGCACACTGACCGACATGATTCAGCACAGCGGCTCGACCAAACGTATCCTCAACCACATTCGGGCAGCTCTCGCCGAATAAACCGCTCAAGAAAGATACACACGCAAAGGGTGTAGATTGAACAGGCACAGGTCTGCCTGCTTCCTGCCTTGTCCCGCCAGCGGCTTTCGATGCACCCAGGCGGTCGCCATGCCCAGTCGGAACGCAGGCAGAATATCCCGTTTCCAATCATCACCCACATGCATCATTTCGTGAAAGGACAAGCCCGACCACGCAGCCACCTCCTGAAACATGGCCGGATGAGGCTTTGCCGCCCCCACGTCCTCTGCACTCAGCGACAAATGAAAAACCGATCGCAACGGCGTATGTTCGATCTGGGCATTGCCATTGGTCAGGGAAACCAGCGTATAGCGCTTGTGCAGGTCCTCCAGCACCGGCAGCACATCATCCCAGGGCTTCACCCGGTTTCTGGCATGGCGAAACACCTGCACACCCTGCTCCGCCAGATGACGGGGATAACCGAATTCCTGCATCAGAACTTCCAGGGTTTTCAGCCGCACCAACGTGAGATCGTGCGCAAGATCCGGGTTCCTTTCCATCCAGACCAAGCGCTGCTCCCGCATGGCCTGGACAGAGTATGTGCCGGTTATCTCCGGCGCCTGTTGCCCCAGCCAGTCATGCAACTGCTGCTCGGCAGCCATGATGACCGGCGCAGTGGCCCACAGGGTATCGTCGAGATCAAAGGTAATCAGGCGGATGCTTTCAAACACAGGGGCAACACCCGCTGTTCGACAAACGCAGCCAGAGGCACCAGCTCTTCCCGTCTCGGCGCAAGTTCGACGATGTAACCCAGGGTGCGGGGAATATCGCCCAAATAACCGGTTTTTCCATCCCGATGCGCCAGGCGGGCAAAGATGCCTGCGGCCTTGAGGTGCCGTTGCGCACCCATGAGATCGAACCAGCGCAGAAAATCGTCCTCATGTTTGTCCTGAAGCACACCGGACTGTACACAAAGCTGATAGTAACCCCAGGCCCATTCGTCCACCTGGTTCGCAGGCCAGCGCACATAGCAGTCACGCAGCAGGGACACCAGATCATAGGTCACCGGCCCGCGCACGGCATCCTGAAAATCGATGACGCCCGGTGGATGCGTGACATCCGCCATGAGATTGCGGGAATGATAATCCCGGTGAACGAACACCTGCGGCTGCTCCAGTGCTGCTTCAACCAGCAACCTAAAAGCCTCCTCCAGCATGGATTGTTCCGTCACAGACAATTCCAGCGCCAGATGCTGCTGCAGCAACCACTGGGGAAAAAGAGACATCTCGGCCACCAGCATGTCCCGATCGTATTCAGGGAGGCCGGTAGGGTCGATGCAGGCCTGCATGCTCATCAACGCCGCCAGGGCATCGCCGTACAGGCGGTCTGCGGATTCATCATCAAGCCGATCCAGATAAGATTGGCTGCCCAGGTCTTCCAGGAGCAGGAAACCCTGATCCAGGTTCCGGGCATGAATCTGCGGCGCATGTACCCCAATCTGCTGCAAGCGTTCCGCAATAGCCACGAAGGGTTTGCTATCTTCCTTGTCGGGCGGTGCATCCATGGCGATACGGGTCTGACCATCATCCAGAAAAACCCGGAAATAACGACGAAAACTGGCATCTTCCGAAGCCGGTTTAAGGGTAAAATCAGTCAGGCCACAGTCGGTTCTCAGCCAGTTTTCCAGTAGGGATTGACGTTCAGGCATATTATTTGTTGGAACAAGCATTGAATCAGCCGCCATTCTATGCGATTTTACCTGCGCCCGCGTGGAAACTACCGGAATCTAATGAGCCGTGAAATCCAACCCGCATCTTTCACCAAAACACGGAGAAACCACACAATCATGCTCGCAACCCTGCTACACGAGCCAATTCATGCGGGCTAGCCTTTTCAATTCCCCTCAGCTTGCGGCGCTTGTCTGCTGCTGCCTGCTGTACGGCATGGCATCAGCCGCGCAACATCAATGGGAATGCCTACCCACAGCTGACGGACAAGGCTGGCAATGTGGTCAGGCTGGCACGCTGGAACGCGAGCCTGTTCTGCTTCCGCCAACACCGGCTGCACCGGCCAGGTCTCCTGCTGCACCGGAAAAAGAAGCACCGCCAACAACAGAACAACCCGAGCCAACCAACGTCATCCCTGCTACTCGCCGCCCACCGCCTCAGCCAGAAAAGACAGCATCGACAGCGGAAAACAGGACCGACCAGCCGGGCGCGACGACCATAAACCCAGCACCAACTCCCGAACCCGAAATAACCGGAAGCCCGCCGCGCAGACCAGTATCCCGAACTGGTCCTGGCCGTTTGTGGTAAACTGGGGATGGTGGTTGTTGTCATTGTTGGCAACC
>DTXR01000325.1 GCA_012962365.1 Chromatiaceae bacterium
CCAGCTTGAGACTTCCCCGGCCAGATAGACCACATCTGAATTGCCCGATTCCACGGTAAATCCTCGGATGGTTAGACCGTGTTCCAGAATACCGTTGGATTTGTCCTCCCAGGTCGCGCCAGCGTTCTCGCTGCGGAAAACGCCGCTGGCAAACTGGGTACCTGCCCAAGCTCTCCGGGAAAATTCCGTATCCTGGTGAAATATCCGGGTTAGCTCACCAGTCTCGAAGATAGTAACCTGTCTTTCTACCGCGTATCATTGGTCAACAAACTGATTCTTGGCAACCAAAAGGAAAAGGTGAATGCTATTAGCCACTAACACAAACAAAACAAAGCGAACTGCCCAAACATTATTTGTGACCATGCTTTTTTCCAGCCCGCTCTATGCAGAAGGTGACTCTCTTGTCGACTACAAACCGGAGCTGGGTGATAAATTCGTAACCCTGATGCGTGCTGCAACGCCGGAGCAGGGCGAAGTCATTTTCATGCGCAAATGCTCTTCCTGTCATGATCATGAAAAAGACGGCGGTCATGGAAAAGGGCCACATTTATGGAATCTGCTTGGCCGCAAGGCTGGCTCTATACCTGGTTTTGATTTTTCCGACGCGATGAAAACTTCCGGTCATTACTGGAACCTTGCAAACCTCAACTATTATCTGACCAATACCGAGCGCGCCGTCCCCGGCAGGATCATGGATTTTCGTGGTATCCGGAGAGACAAAGACCGTGCGCGACTTTTGGTTTTCCTGAACACGCTTCAGGATAAGCCTCAACCACTTCCGTAACTCCCAGATAAGCAAGAACCTGGCTGGCCTTTGAGGCAGGGGTATAACCCGCCCTACAGCGCCGCCATCTGCGCCGCTTCTTCCACATCCACGGACACCAGCCGGGAAACCCCCGGCTCACTCATGGTCACGCCCAGCAGTTGGTTGGAAATGGCCATGGTGACCTTGTTGTGGGTAATGAAGATGAACTGCACTGCTTCGGACATCTCCTTTACCAGTTCGCAGAAACGGCCCACGTTGGCATCATCGAGGGGCGCATCCACCTCGTCCAGCATGCAGAAAGGTGCGGGATTGAGCTGGAAGATGGAAAACACCAGCGCCACGGCTGACAAGGCTTTCTCACCACCGGAAAGCAGGTGGATGCTGGCATTGCGCTTGCCCGGCGGCCGCGCCATGATGGCCACGCCGGCATCGAGAGGATCTTCGCCCACCAGCTCCAGGTAGGCATGACCGCCACCGAAGAGTTTCGGAAACATGGTCTTTAGCCCGCTGTTGACCTTGTCGAAGGTCTCCTTGAAGCGGGTGCGGGTTTCCTTGTCGATCTTCCTGATTGCTTCTTCGAGGGTTTCCAGTGAACACGTGACATCGGCATGCTGGGCGTCGATGTACTCCATGCGCTCTTTCTGTTCCTTGAATTCATCGATGGCGGCCAGGTTGATAGGGCCGAGCCGCTGGATGCGCCGTCCCAGCAGCTCTGATCGTTCGTTCCAGGCCTGCACATTGGCCTCCGGGTCCAGGTTCGCTTCCAACGCTTTTCGATCCATGCCCGTCTGCTGCAATTGTTCTTCCAGCGTTGTAATACGCACGACTACTTCCTGCCGGGACAGATTGACCTGATTGAGTTTATCCCGCTGAACCTGCACCTGCTCTTCGGCCTGGTGACGCCCCCTGTCCAGCTCGCGCAAACGATGATCGATGGCTTCGAGATGCTTGCGCGCCTGATTCAACTCCGATTCTATCTTGAGTCGTTTCTGCAGCAGTTTTTCGAGTTGCTGTTGCTGTTCCTTCAACGGCTCGTCACCCTGCTCCAGCTGCTCCTGGAGTATCTGACAGCGCTCCTCGTACTGGGCAAGCTGCTGCTGGCTGCGTTCGATACCATCGCGCAGAGACTGCTCGGATGTACGCATGGACTCCACGCGCAAGGCAATCTGGTGCGCCTCGCTGCGCGCCTGACGAGCGGCCTCTCTGGCATCGGCGAGCGCTTTTTGCAGACGCTCGCGACGGGCTGTCAGTTGCTCCCGCTGCACACCGAACACTTCCATCTGCTCCAGCGCCCGGTGCAGACGCAAGCGCGCATCTTCCATGCCCTGCTTGTCTGTCTCCAGCTGCTGGCGGATTTCTTCCATGTCCTGCGCCACGGCCTCCACCCGCTGGCGGATATGATCAGCCCGGGCGCGCTTGCCGCTGAGCTGTGACTGTATGGCGGACACTTCCTGATTCAGCTGTTCCATAGAGCGCTGCTGCTCCGAGCGCCGCTGTTCCTGCTCCGCCAGTTGTTTGCGGCCTTCGGCCAGTTCCTGATTCAGGGTTTCCACCAGCGGTTCGAGCTCATCCACCCGGACCGACAGCTCACGAATTTCCTGCTCCCTGGCCAGCATACCGGCGCTGGCATCACCTTTCTCAAGCTGCAGCCAGCCATTGCCCAGGCACAGCCCTTCTGGTGTCACCACCCATTCACTGGCCGACAGGGTCTTGCGCACCGCCATCGCTTCATCCAGGGTCTGGGCGGTACGCATCTTGCTCAGGAGAAGACGCAAATGATCGGGTCCCCTGACCTTTTCGGCTAGACTGCCGGGGGCCGCCTGAACACTTGCCGCACTGTTTTCGAACAGATGCAGGTGACCGGATTCCAGTGTCTGCAGCCTGGGTTTGAGTGAATCGAGATCATCGACGAGCAGTCCCTGCAGGGCATTGCCCAGCACGGCTTCCACGGCCACTTGCCATTGGGGTTCCACCTGGATCTGCTCCAGTACCCGCTGTGCATGGGTCAGGCCCGCTTCTGCCAGCCAGTTGCTGAACGATTCATCGTCCTCGCCCATGGCCGACTGTTGCAGGGTCTGCAGGGAAACCAGACGGCCCCGCGCCGTTTCAAGCTCGCTGCGCGCATCCGCCAGAGATTGCTGCTTTTGCTCCAGCATGCCGCGAATCGCTGCGATGGCTTCCTGAATCTCCAGCGCCGATTCACGCAGCTCTTCGAGCATGGCGGTCTTTTCCTGTTCCCGCCCTTCCAACTCACCGATTTCTGCCTGGAGTTTCAGATCAGTCAGCTTCTGGCGTTCGTCCTCGAGCTTCTGCAGGCGACGCTTGAGCTGCATTTCCTGCTGTTCGAGCTGATTGATCAGGGCGCGCTCCACCTGCGCGGTTTGCGCCGGTTCTGTGGCCGTGGCATTGAACTCATCCCATTCGTGCTGCCAGGCCTGCATGACTTCTTCGGCCTGTTGCTGCTTTTCGGAAAACTCTTCCGCCCGAGCCCGCACCATTTCCAGCTCGGGCTGATCCTGCATCAGGGTCTGTGCCATCTGCTGAAGTTTGCCTTCGTCCTGGGAGCGGTGGGAGCGCGCCTCTTCCAGCGCCTGTTGGGCGCGTTTCAGCTCGGCCTCGTTGCGCTGGCGGGATTCACGGGCATACTGAATCGCCTCCTCGATGCGGGCGATATCCGCACCCGCAGAATAAAAACGACCCTGCACCTCATTGAATACGTCGTTGGCGTCGTTATGAGCTTCACGTTGCTGTTCGATCTCGCTTTCCGTACGGCGCTGGTGCGCCAGCGCTTCCTCGAAGCGGTTTTTCTGCTCAGCAATCTGACGATCCTTCTGCTGCAGATCTTCTTCCAGGACCTGCAGGCGCAGTAACAACAGTTCGGCATTGACCTGGCGCTCTTCGGCCTTGAAGGTTTTGTATTTCTCGGCCGTTGCCGCCTGGCGTTCCAGATGACGCAACTGCTTCTCGATTTCATCACGCAGATCCGTGAGACGCTCCAGATTCTCGCGGGTATGACGGATGCGGTTTTCCGTCTCGCGGCGTCTTTCCTTGTATTTGGAAATCCCTGCTGCTTCTTCCAGGTAGACGCGCAGCTCTTCAGGGCGAGATTCGATTACGCGGGATATCATGCCCTGTTCGATGATGGCATAGCTGCGCGGTCCCAGCCCGGTGCCTAGAAACAGGTCAGTGATGTCCCGGCGGCGGCAACGCACACCATTCAGGAAATAGGTCGATTGGCCTTCCCTCGAGACCTGGCGCTTGGCAGAAATACTGTTGTACTGGGCGTACTGTCCGCCGGCGCCACCGTCACTGTTGTCGAAGACCAGCTCGACGCTGGCCACACCGACGGGCTTGCGGGCGCTGGAACCATTGAATATGACATCTGCCATGGACTCGCCGCGCAACATCTTGGCCGAGCTTTCGCCCATGACCCAGCGCACGGCGTCGATGACATTGGATTTTCCACAGCCATTGGGACCAACCACCCCGACAAGACTGCTGGGGAAAGGCACGGTGGTGGGATCGACGAACGACTTGAAACCGGCGAGTTTGATTTTTTCCAGACGCATGGGGCGCAAAGATACAGGAATCAGGGGGGAATAGACAAGTGCTATATAAACAACAATTACCTTTAAACAACACTCTCTACTTATTGTTTTTTATCATATTTATTCATTTTACAATACCCATAAACCCGGATTGGCGCTATACTTCCGCCATTCTCATATTATCGAGCACACAACATGCCAAGTCAGCCCAGCAAAGAACTGGAAACTTTCGACAATCCACAACCCCGGCGCGACTACACCATCCGCATCCGCATTCCTGAATTTACCTGCCTTTGTCCCAAGACCGGGCAGCCGGATTTTGCCACCCTGAATCTGGAATACATTCCGGATCGGCTCTGCGTGGAACTCAAAGCACTGAAAATGTATGTCTGGTCCTTCCGTGACGAAGGCGCTTTCCATGAGGACGTAACCAACCGCATCCTGGATGATCTGGTGGCGGCTACACAGCCGCGTTTCATGCGCCTGACCGCAGATTTCAATGTACGTGGCGGCATCTACACCGCTGTTGTCGCCGAGCATCGGGCGCCCGGCTGGGAGCCACCCGGCCCCGTCACCTTACCCTGAGTCGATGACCAAACCGGATCGTGTCTGCTGCATCGGCATCGATCTGGGCACGAGTGGCTGCCGCGGCGTCAGTATCGATTTGCAGGGCAATGTGCTGGCTTCGGCCAGTATAGCCCTGCCGCCATCACGTTCGCCACATCCCGGCTGGGCGGAACAAAATCCCGAGGACTGGTGGCAAAGCACTGTCCAGGTCATCCGGCAATTGTTGGCAGCGACACCCGGCCATGCCACGGCCGCCATTGCCATAGACGGCACCTCTTCGACCCTGGTACTGTCAGACAGCGCCGGGGAGCCGCTGGCGCCGGCACTCATGTACAACGACCAGCGGGCGGTAGAGCAAAGCAAAGCGCTCGACGGCCTTGCGCCACTGCAAAGCGTAGTGCGCAGCCCTTCCTCCAGCCTGTCGAAACTGCTCTGGTTGCTGCAGCATCGTTGTACTGCACCTTCCCATGCCCTGCACCAGAGCGAATGGATCAGCGCACGCCTGTGCAAGCGCTACGATCTAGGCGATGAAAACAACTGCCTCAAGCTTGGATACGATCCCGTGGCACAGTGCTGGCCGCAATGGATAGAGAAACTGGGTCTGCCGCCTTGCATCCTGCCGAAAGTCAGCCCTCCTGGAAAGCTCATGGGCGAAATCGATCCGGCTATTGCCAGGCAAACCGGCCTGCCTGGCAGCTGTCGAGTGATCACCGGTACCACGGACAGAAGGTCGTCACGCACGACGGAGAGCGCAAGGAGGACTTGCGGAAGAACAAGTGGGGGAAGATCGTGAATATTGCGAAGTCGGAGG